>NYTD01000001.1 GCA_002683315.1 Deltaproteobacteria bacterium
TTTCTTCGTTGTGCGACTCCAAAGCTTCTTGCATCAAGTTCCCTATATGCCCATTTATATCCAAGAGTCTCAAAGCGATCGACGATGACTCGCATAGCCTTTCCATTTTCAAGACCGAGCATATATGAGACATTCTCTAGTAGAACCCAATCAGGCGATTCTTCGTTTGCAGATTCCAGTAAACGAAAGACCTCATTGATTAATCCTGAACGTTCTCCAGTAATACCTGCTTTCGAGCCTGCTAAGCTTAGATCTTGACAAGGAAAACCTGCAGTAAGCAGTGTTACTTTTGGTAGTTTTTTGAGTTTGGTTATATCCTTTTGACTCAGATCTACATCAGCAAACGGTGGTTTGTCAAAATCCTTATGTGCATTTTTCTTCCAATATTCCAAGACCTCTTGTGCGTATGAATCTATTTCACACAACATGATAGTTTTAAAACCTGCACGATTAAGGCCTATTTCAAAACCTCCGATTCCTGCAAAAAGACCTGCCACTGTTGGTTTAGCAACAGTTTTATTTTGGGGGGAGAGAGTTTTCCTTTCTTGAGTCATACGAATGGTGCGTCTACTGGTAGATTTTTATGATTTATATATAGTCTATTTCACACTCGTTTACATGGACGATAACTGACCAAAATAAAATGTTGAACAATGGTCACGCTTTAGCAGTAACCTCTCCTCCACTCGACCATCTCCTCCACATCCCCCACACAAAATCGATACAGAGAACACCGGGTATTGCAACGACAAATAATAAAAAGCAGATGCCTCTGTAGGTTAATCCACTCACGTTGGCAAGACGCATACAAAACTCTGTGCTGTAATAGAACCAGTAATAATACCATGTTACGTTTGCACCTCCTTTTGGCATACTTCCCACTGGATCGCTATATTGACCAATTAGAAACATGAGCCCTACGCTTGCAATCATACCCACATACCAAAACCATCGTTGTTGGTGTAGCCAAGCATTGAACAGTGCAAATGCAGGCACTCCACCCATGTATACCAATAGGTTGGCGAATTTATAGTTTTGGGAACCACCGGATTTTAAGCCAGCGATCATCGCACGAGTAAGGTTATTTGCATATTCAAACCAAAAATAATCCTTGAACTTCTCGGTATGACAAGGTCCTGAGTAGCATGATTTGATGGTACACCCAGCAGGAAACCAGTCTTGTGGAAGCAGCATGGTTACAATCATAATAAATGACATGAGTATAATGAGTCGAAGTGCCATATTGTTATCCTTTGAACACATAGATTATATGAGTTGTAATCATTTATTTGAGCCTTTTTATGCCCATATCAACGTTAAATATTATTGCAGATAAAGTATGTCGTAGTGGACTCATAGCAGAAATCGAAAAGGAAAGAAGGACATCAGATTGGCCAAAGAATCTTCAAGTCTGGATTCCTGAAGAATTGGAGTACTCCATCGATGGTACCGATGCTCATCGATGGGAAGCGAATCTTGGAACTCGACATCCCAAACCCTTGGAATCGGTTCAAGCGTGGTGGGATTCGCGTTTGGAATACTGGGAAGCACAAGAACCCCAAGTTCTCCCTCTAAGGAAATGGCTCAAGCAAGTAGACCCTACACACAAAATTGATGCCAAACGACTTTGGCAAGATCTACGTGAGAAAAGAGATGTTCTTCCTTTTCTTCCCTCCAAAAAAGACATCTTGCGTGCTTTGGATAAACCGATCAAGATTATGCTTCATAAAGGGTTTGTTCATGGAAAGCTCAATGAAAGGCGTGTGCGAGAAAAAGGATTTATTTGTTGGCGAGGTGCAAAAATAGATGGTCTGCGCGGAACAGATGTTGCTCCTTTTTTCGCTCCCAAAAGACAGCCCAAAGATGTTCTGCTTCATATTCTCAAGTGGTCGTGGAAGCATCATCCCATACGTGCATTGGAAACCCTTATTGAACTGGAGCTCATTACGCCCAAAGTAGATCAGACGCTACTTTCTGTCTCGGCGCATCCTTTTATTTCTCAAAAGGATTTGAAAACTATCTTGGGATGCTCCATCGGCATGGTGTCTGCACAAGATGCTGGAAAGGCTTTATCGAGAACCAAGTCTATGGTTCTGGTAGGGTTTCCCATTCAGGTTACTTGTACGCCTTCCGTTCCCAAAAGAGATGATAGAGATTTCTTTCTTCCTCGAAATCGTGTGCCAGAAGACTTGTTTTCATTGTGGAACAGAGGAGTCCGGCTCGATGAAGAAGGACGATATTCTCTCACACCAGAGCGCATGGCCATGGATATCGCAAAACGTGTTCCACAGGGAATTGTCTGGGACGCATTTTGTGGATGTGGAGGGAATGCCATTGCTTTTGCTCGACAAACTCACATTACAAAAGTGATTGCTACCGATATAGACAAGGATAGACTTGCCATGGCCCGGCACAACGCACGAATTTATGGTGTGGAGAACAAGATAGAATTTCGATGTGTGGATATGCAAAAGGTACAGATCAAAGATGGGTTCGTTTTTGCTGATCCTCCATGGGGGGAAGGAGATGACTATCTACAGTCGATTCGTGTGTGGTTTCAAGAACGATACCACAAAGGAATGATCAAACTCCCTGTGCATCTGACACTTCCAGAGCATGCAAAAATCGATTTGTACTGCACCAAAGAGGGGTATCCATCCTTTATGATAGAACATTGGGGGTAGCTATTGTATTTTCCATCGCACAGCAGAACCTTCTTCGATTCCTTTGCCCAGTTCTTTGGTGAGATAGGGGAGCAGACTCTGGGTCGCTTTGGGATCGAGGTCTTTATGAAGAACAATCCATCCGATATTTGCCGATCTTAGCTCTTTTGGTGAAACTTGATGCTGGTTTCGCAATCCAAGGGCTTTGTCTTCATCGGATCTTCGATTACACAACGATGCGAGATAGCGAAATGATTGATAGCGTAGCAAAGAACTTGTACTGGCACGGACATCGGGAGCATAAGGAATCGGTTTATTGTGTCTGGATTGCCAATATAAATATCGAGATGCAGCCATCGTACTTCCGCTATCTGTGGGTAGATCCAATACACCCACATTTCGCGTGTCTGCTGCAATCTCATCATAGACCACAGGATATTGCGCAGGAGCAGTCTTCAAAGGCCATGGGGCACCGCAAATTAATAGTGAATCAAGGAAGACTACAGGAATCAATAGGGATTGAAACTGTTCGATACGCAAATCGCGTAAGGATGCTCCAGCACATGCAGCAACAATAGCAAGTGCTGGAATACCAATACGGAGTGGGTGAGTAATGGAGAGTGCAGGGATGCTTTGCTGTAGGTACCACCATGGAAGTCGCAGCTTTGCGCCATTCACGGTATACCATCCATCTCCGATATATAAATAGGGACCGAGTGCACACAAAATACACACAAATAGTGCAGTGAGCAACACAGGTTTTTTTCGTATGTAAAATATGGCGAGACACAATGCGGGGATACCAAGGTACATGGTGTGTACAAAGCCTTCATGAGATAGGTCTCGAGATTGAAACCCAAATGGAGCAATAAAGGTGCGTGGATCAACCGCGTTGTGCAATGCCAAAAGATCATTCATTCCCGGTGGTTTCTTGATGATTGCGGCCGAACTCTCTAGCTGATTGCGCATGGCCAATACCGTGGGCAGTGAACCGATGATACCAACAATTCCACCAAGCCATGCGCGTCGAAAAGAGGGAATGGAATAAATTCCAACGGCGATAGAGGTTCCCAATCCTAGGTATGGACTGGTAACAAAGCATAATGAAAGTGAAAGCCCAGTATAGATCCAAGGAAGCCATTCCATTTTTCGTTTGGCGTACGTACACCATCCCAGAGCAAGTGCCGCAGGTCCTATATTGCATGCTTCTGTGATGCCGTTATGTAATTCACTAATCATCCATCCGCTACAAGCAAAGGCACCAGCTGAGAGGTATTGTCCGCTATTGGGCGCACCCAATGCACGTGCAAAAAAACGAATACACCATGAAGCAAAGGCAACATAGACAAAGCAGGCGATATTATATCCAAAGGCGAGAGAGAGAAAAGCGAAAGGGGCACTGATCAAGGCGAGTATAGGATCAATGAACCACAAAACCCCACCATTTGGCCATGTCAAAAGTGTTGTATACCAAGGGAGTTCTCCTTGCGCAAGACTGTGCGCCCACCAGTATCCACCCCAGCTATGGTTCCAAACGTCCACGAGCTCTGATCCCAGAAGTTTTTGGGTGGGAGAGAGAAGAATAGGAAAACACACGAGTACTGCACAAAAGATGTCTACAAGAAGGCCAGAAGAAATGCGCGAGTTCATAAATAATCGAAGGATAGAGTGCGATGTTCTCTTTAATTCGTTGTATTTGAGTTTCAAACGTATTGGTCAAAGTTCTCATTGGTGATGCGATCCACAATGGTACGGATTGTCCGTATAGCGAGCTATTCGGGGTAGTACTTAACCCGTCTCGAAACATCAAACTGATAGACGCGATCGGATTTGTTTTTGTTTTCATCATCGCAAAGTCCATCAAAGTAGTCGGGATGGCAGCGTGTTTCAAAGTTTACGTACATTGTTCTCGGATACGCTCCCAAATGACATATTCCGATTAGTTCATCACCTTCCTTGAATGTCCAATAGATAGATCCTTCTGCACTTGTCGTATACCATTCACAGCCTTCTCCTTCTATGACCGGTCCGTTCGGAGTTTCCGAAAACCATCCATGAAAGATATCTTCTGTTCTGTCAACCGCGACTTCAGGAGATGTGAGTTGTAGGTATCCGTACCAAAGATCTGGGACATCAGCAGTTGTAAAGGGAAAAACAAGAGTCTTTTGCTCGCGAATCCAGTAGTGTACTTCACCTGTTCCAGCAATCCATGGATCGTAATTTACATTTGGATCGCAATCGGCCAATTCTGGATTGTTGTCTGCACAATACTCTTGTGCGATATCTTCTACAGTGTCTTCTGTCTCCTCATTGGAATTTGTGTCTTCACTGGTTTCTGCTGTGTCCTCATTTGCGATTGCGGAGTCAGCGGTCGTTGCTGAGTCATTGGTATTATCGGTGAATCCAGTATCTTTGACTTCATGCGTGTCGGTACTTTTTTCTGATCCTGTACATGCTGTCATGAATAGTAAAGAAAGAATTGTTACGGTTTTTTTTTGCAGAAAAAGAGCCATATGTCCCTCAAGTAAATGTAATATACAGACACATAAGAACTTTTATGTATCTTAGTGATACTGTAATCATACTTGATTCTGATACGGTAAGAAAAATTTTTATCTTGTATGCATGTCAGTAATGAATGACTTTCATTCCATTTCGTTTTCTTTTGTATATACAACGGAGAAATTCATGCGCACTATTGTTATATTGCTTCCCTCTCTTCTTATTGCTTGTCAGGAAAACAACAATGCAGATCACTTGTCTATTCCTACTCAGGTAGATGTGACACATAAGAATATATCTATTTTGGATTCAGTAAAAGAAGATAAGAAATCTGTCAAAGAAAATAATGAAGCTGAAAAGCGATATATTCCAGTGAAAGAAAAAATCGCAGAACCATTGNTTGAGCAAAAANAAATTGTAGCAGTGCAAACAAATNAANTCTCTTTAAAGCATGNGAAGTCTCCCTCTCAAAAAAAAACCAAGATCAAGAATTCAAAAGTGAGGAAGGGGACGGTCNTTCAATCAAAGAAAGNAGANAAAAAAGAGGTTGTTGTACAAAAAGAAGTGTCGAACGTAGAGAAGGCANAAGTTCAGCCAGANTTGACGCCTCTTGATCTCATTCTTCAGGGAATTGAGAAAACCTACAGTCAGATCCATTCTATCGATGCTGATTTTGAACAAACCATCCACAATGAGATACTTGATCAAGAGCTTATTCAGAATGGAAGTATGCATATCATGAAGCCCAACTTATTCTTGTGGGATATTCAATTTCCTATGGAACAGCGGTATTACTTTGATGGTTCCACGCTTCGGGTATGGAATCCGATGAATCAGCAGCTTCTTGTTTCTGAGAATTCTGGAAGCGAAGGTGATGTCGCTTCTCTTTTGAGTGATCTATCTTCGATATCAAAGAAATATCAGGTACATCTTATCTCGAAGACTTCTCGTACGATAAAGCTCATGGCGTATCCCAATGAAGAAACCGGATGTGAATCAGTACAGCTGACCATGAGTGCAAAAGACTATCATTTGAACGATTTGATTTCACGATGTTCGCAAACCGGCGATGTTCATATTTCATTTGGTACGTTCACTGCGAATACGCGTACCAGTCCTGCGATTTTCCAGTGGACACCACCAGAGGGGGCAGAGATTATTTCCTCTACGGATTTATATGATTGATTCAGTATAGCTATTTATAAAAGAAGCCCGCTTTTGCGGGCTTCTTGATGAAAGAGTGAAGTGACTTATTCGATGGTACGCACATATGCGACAACGTCGACTACATCTTGGTCTGATAGGCTGCTCTGAGGCGGCATACCTCCAATCCCACTTGTAATTACATCAGAGAGTTCTTCATCGCTAAGGCTGGAGGATAATGTTGGAATGTCACCGCTGCTTGGGTGACATGTAAGGCAGCTTGTAAGGTAGAGGCTTTCGCCATTGGCAAGGTCTGTTGATGTCTCACTTTCTTTTTCGCCACATGCGACAAGAAGTCCCAAAAATAATATCTGCATTAATATTTCTCCTTCAAAGGATGATGAAAGACTTTCATTATATAGCAAACACTCAATAGTGTTCTATTTTTTTTCCGTGCTATCTCCAATCCATCCTGGAGGACCACGGAGCCACCGTAACGTTAGATTAATTCTCTCTCCTGTAGGGCCTCCTGTAGCAGGGACACTATGTCTCCATCGATGTTGGATATCTCCTCCCATAATGAGTAGGCTCCCATGGTGGAGAACGATTTTCTTTTTTCCTCCTTTAAATTTTTTATTTTTGTGTCGAAGCATAAATCTTCTGGGAACACCGAGTGATAGGGCTGCTATTAGTGGGTTTTTCCCTAATTCTGGTTCATTGTCAGCATGTGCGGACATATGGTCCCGTCCATCTCTATATCGATTGAGAACGATATGGTTGAATGTGTGGTTGCAATACTCTTCTATTCTATGCTTTAAAGTTTCTAAGAGAGAAGAGAAATGTTTTGGAGGTAGGGTTTGTCCAGAGTACCGATAGGGGATATTACCAGCCCAACTCATCAATCTTGGTTGCGTTCTCTCCTTTCCGAGTGCTACAATATTTCGCTGCTCCCAATCTTCTTGTTGCAGTAATTTTTGCATAATGGAATCAGCTTCTTGTGTTGTAAGCCATTCTTTTTCATATGAAATCCATGCATTTCGACTGATTTTTTCCATGTCCTCTCCAAGGTGTCACCATGCTTGATTTTGAACATATCTCTGTCAACCCCAAAAAGCAGACACAGGCTTGGAAGAGACTGAAAGAAATGTGCAAAAAAGAAGATGGAGCGATTGTCTGGTCTTCGAACACAAAGATTGTGTGTATTTCAGATACACACTGTGTTCATCAAAATATTGCAATACCAG
>NYTD01000002.1 GCA_002683315.1 Deltaproteobacteria bacterium
TGTTTTCATAAACAAAAACCAAATTGGTTCACAAATTCTCGATGGAAAACGTGTGCAGACAAAAAGATAACGAGTTTTGACTCTGTCAAACGACAGCTCAAAGAAAAGTATCGCAAGTGCGGAGAAGGAAAGGATTTATATCCATTCATTTCCGAAAGAGAAAAGTTGATTCAAGCACTAAGAGAATATGGTTCTGCACTGTGGAAAGATGGAAAGCTCAACTACGTGAATCCAAAGCCTTTTCAAGACGCTTTGGCTGCTTCCAGAACCATTCGTTCTATTAATCTTGACTCATTTTTGTACAAGTATAAAAACAGTGTACAATATGCTCGTCGTCAATATCAACTCATGGAACAATCAGTCAAGATAGCGTGTGGACAGCACGACTTATGTATACAGGATCCCGTCAAAGAAAAAAAATTACAAGAGCTCTTTACATGGAGTAAGATGCTTCTTATTGAGAGTGAAGCTCGGTATCGAAGCAATCATGTAAGCAAAAATCTGCCAACAATGTCATCGAAGTTTGGTAATGCAGATACATGGACATATAAAAGTCTCAATGGCTTCATTGATTATCTGGCAACGCTCAAACTTGTGAGCAAAGACATCCAATCTGGAGAAGAGGTGATTTCAATTCCTTTTATGGATGCAGAACTTGTACGAGAATGGTATCCAAAAGAAGATTATAGTGCGAGTCTAGAGAAATCTTGTGCTTTAACAATGATGCCGAGTTGGGGGAAAAATAGTCTCATCACGTATACAAATAGAATAATTGAGAAAGAAAAGAATACACAATGCTGTGCAAAATTAAGAAATTTAAGCAAAGAGAACCAAGAATCTATTCTTGATGATCTACAACCGTATCTATGTTCAAGCCAAAAGAAAAAAATGTGTACTCCTTGCTATGGAAATATAGGCAGGAAAAAATGGAAGCAAGATCGATTTGAAGATGATCAGGTCTATAAAAATCAGGTTCTTAGTGAAGTTCGCAAAGAGCTTAGAAAATCCGAACAGGATTCTACAAAATTATTTGAAAAGTGCGATGCTGCTGAAGGAGAAGAACTCTCCCTTGCGACCCTAAAAGAATGTTTGAAAGAACATAATGAAACGTATATCGGCTGCGAAAAAGAGAACAGAGAAGAGATTATCAAAATCTCAAAGGAGTTCAATGAGTTGTCTTCTTCTGTCGACGTGAGACTCGTTTTGGATTCTCAAAATGCACTGGAGCCATATGTGAAAGAGTTTGGTGTGGTGAAGGTGGGCAAGGTTGTTCAGGCTGCTTTTGGGTTTGAGAGTGATACATACGGAATTGAAGATCCAGACGGGTTGAGCTGTTTTCCTGTCACAAAGGTTCGAGAAGAAGTAATCTCCGATTGGGGACGAACCTGTACTGGCATTAAACCGAAATGTAAAGAAGTTAACGCGTTGATGGAGAAGGAAACCAAAGGCCTTAAAATCAGTAAATGTGTCATTCAGCGGAACTCATATCCTTCTTCTTCTTATCTCTCTTGGGCTCTCCCTAAGCAAAAAGAACGCTGGAAGATTTTAGATAGAAGTTTTCGATGTAACCAGAATCGATGTATCAATGTGAAGCTTGAAAAAAAGCATTTTGGTGGTGGAGAAGGAGTATGGATTGCAAGTACAAACCACTTTAAAGTTGACGGAAAAAAAACTTCAGAAAAGAGTTCGTTGGGCTATTGGAAAAAATCTAAGCCTGTTCATGTTTGGAATACATCCCTAAAAGGTCGAGATAGTGTCACCGTCAGCTTGTGTCCAGCAAAGTCAAGTCAAGAGTTTTATTTACAGTTGACACCGAGATAATCTCCATTTTTGGAAAAGAGATATTATGAGTGAATTAGAAAAGAAAAAGAGTCGAGATAGGAATAGAATCATTTTTCTCATTCTGCTTACATTGGCTTGTGGTGGGGCGTATTACTATGATGCACAGCGTTGTGATCCTTTTTTGCCCCTCAACCCCTCAAAAGTTCGGTCTGCTTGGAAAGTTGCATTCAAGAATACTGCGGAGTACAAATCGATTCCTAAGTTCTTGGAAGAGATAGAGTGGGAACAAAACAATAATGAAAAAACGTGCAAGTTTGATATTCGATCAGAAGACATTTGTGTTCCCAAGACTCTATCGTTGAATTCAATCACACAAACGTTCAATCAGCTTAATGTATCCGATGAATGGGGTGGTGGAGTAGGTCCTTGTAATGAGCCTCCTCCAGAACTATCCAAGACAGGTATCACTCGATACGGATATGATATGGAAAAGCCTCCATTTTGTCCTGGATATGCCAGCAACGATTTGGAACTTGAATTTGAATACACACGATTTGCTCCATTTGTGGATGTGTCAGAACAAAGTCCAGATTCCCACCTGAGCAATAAGATCAAGTCGAAAGATATATCATATTCTGTAATGGAAAAGACTGATTTTCGGATGTGTACATCATCTGATGATACAAATTGCATGTTGATGGATGATGCTACCAAGGTATATTGCGGTCGCATCAAAGAAGATGCTTTGTTCATTGACGGTATTCCAGAATCAAAAGTCCGTCCCGAGGATGTTGTTTCTTCTGCTTTGTACTACAAGATGATCATTGATAATCGAACTGATTTATCCAAATTTACAAATTGTGGGATTCCTAGCTCAAGAACGTATGTCTATGGTGCATTCGATTTTTTCATCACCAAAGATACATATAAAGTTCAATCTGGATTAATCAAAAATGTAGATACTTCTCTGTATAGCGAAATTAAAAAGAGAATAGAGAAGAGTCCAGATCGAACCGTATGTAACGTGGTACGAGCAGGAGCAGAGATCAATCCTTATTATCTCTTGTCGATGACATTTCCTGTCTTTGCTGCATACCAAAATTTAGATAGCGACGAAGTACAGGCTTCTCCACTGTTGGCACCAATATACAATGCACATAAAACAGACGCGAAACTGAAAAAATTGCTTCCTTCATTCTATGACCAAGAAGAAAAGTGGGAAGACATCAAATGGATAAAAGAAGTACTTAAAAAAGCATTCAAAAATCCACGGTCATCAAGGAAGAAGATGATTGCTCCAGAGAGTTCGAGTTTGGAGATTGAAAAGTTTGCACGCAGCATTTTGGGATTTGGCGCATACGAGGTAAAGAATTATAGTAAAAATGCATTTGATCTTGTGAAACGGGAAAACTCATTTTTCAAAGGGGTTTATGAACTATATAGCTTCCGGATTCTTGATGACGATGAACTGAACACGTACTATAGTGAGTGTGATAAAGACAAGGCTGCTTGCACCTTTTTTGGGATTGTATCTCCCAGCAAGCAAATTGGAAAAGATGTCGTCAATACACCCAATCCCAATGTCGATCCATCTGCGATTGTGATGTATGTTAATCAACAGATCAAAGGAGATAAGAAGAAATGTTCGAAGATGGCGCTGCAACAGATTGCAGATTCGAATAGTGATGCCAGCAGCGCAAGTATAGTCAATGAATTTCGAGCCTTAACAGGTGTCAATCCGTTGAATGGTCTCAGTTGGGGAAAAGAGACTCGTCCGGGAGGTCTCTTGCCAAAGAAAGAGGCTTCAAACATGATGAATGATGTTCCTTATCCAAACCCATCCTTGGTGTATGCACAAGATCGTCCAGCCAATTGCACGATTCGTCTTGGATATTCCCCAAAGGTACTCGAGGATGTTGCAAAGACAATACGAGATCAACTGGCTGAGGTAGACATTAATGTTGAACCTGTATTGGTCACACAAGGAACCAATTATGACATCCTATTGGAATCTGAACTTTATTTTAAACCGTCGGGAATCTGTTATTTGTGGAACTGGGTTGATCCCAACAATGCCAAAGGGCGATTGGAAAACCCATTTGATGAGTGTCTGCTGAACGATCTGGAACGATGGCATGCAGCATGTACGGGCGCCAGCGAAATACGAAGAAAGAATTCTTGTAAAAATAATGATCAACTGTTGATGAATATGAAGGTAGCATACTTTGAAGAGCGATATCAGAGGTCTTCTTCTCCAGCATTGGTCCTCGATTATTTTCAACCATATGTCTTGAATACTTCCGAAAAGAAGACTTCGATGCTGATTCAATCCGCACAAGAGATAGAACCACAAGAATCCAATTGAGCCTAATTCAAAGAGATCATTCATGAGCTATATATTATTATTGTTTTGTTCGTTTATCGCTTGTTATGAATCGGAAACAACAAAAGATTCAGAAAAGAAAGAAGATAAACAACAAAAAGAGCAGATAGAATCCCAAAAATCAGAAAAGAAAGATCCTTCTATTTTAAACATGATCAATGAATGGAAGCATATTTCTTGGAAATACGAGGATGAAGAGCTTGAGCTGAGTGAGCTAAATGTTCGACCGTGGGCNGNACTGAAAGATTTAGATAAGGCATCAAAGAAACANGTNAAGAATAATTGGGAAGTATCCCTTAATAAAATATTTACTCCCAAGAAAGCATTTCTTTCCAAGCAAGATCGCAAACTTCTCAAAAATATTCCGATACAGAAATTTGGCCAGCTGTTGCCTCCAAGTAAACGCAACAAAACAACAAAAAAAGATGTTGAATTTCGTAAAGAACTAAAAGTGATGTATCTTTTGTGCTGGGAAATGAAATACAAAGACTTTGATAAGATTCAGATGGAGACGATTCCCCAGATCGAAGACAAGAAACAAAGCGCTCAATATCTAGAAGAATGTGAATTTTGGGTTTTTGAAAAGCAACTATCTACAATTAAAGATAAGGAAATGCTGAATTACTATCGATTGGATGTTCCTTTTTCAAGCGACTTTTGGACAACATATCTCAAAAAAAAGTCTGATGGACTATATGAGTTTCACTTTGAAGAATGGATTCAAGAGAATTCTATACCTGTCCAAGAAGAAAATCCAAACGAAGAAAAAGAGACAAATACGGATTCCAATGTAAGAGATAATGATTCATCCAATAGTGGGGCTTCTTCTATGCAAAAAGAAGCCGAAAAAAAATATGATACTCCTATCTCCAAATCATCTTCCATGTCCAGAGATGAACTCTGTCACAAAAATCCAAGTGATGAAAACAAAATCGTTTTCAAAAGAGCCGAAAAATGGGTGAAATTGCTGAAGCTGAAAGATGAGATCATTATTGATTCAAGAAATCAACATATTCGATATCTCAAGAATTTATCTCCGGAGTCTTGTTCCAATGCCAAAATGATTGTAGATACTCTGTACTCTGTACTGGGTTGCAATCCTTTTAAAAGACCTGAATACCAAAAGAATTGTAAGTGAGTACAATGAAAAGGATATTTGGAAACGAAACAATATTGCGTATAATAATTGCATCAGCACGTATTGGTGCTGTTTTTATACTTTCACTAATTTTCTTTTGGCTCATCTCATTGAACATTCAAAAGTATGCGTCAAGCGAAGATACAAATGGAAAACTCAATCAAGAATTGATTCTACAGATTCAGTTTGATCGATTGATGGTTTCCAAATGTATAGAAAAAGATTTTTCTCGTACCCAAGAAACAAAGATAGACTATTTTGCTATTGCTCGTGACCGACCAGCATTATTGGATACAAGCACAAAGAGACAGGAAAATTCCAATACCAAGAGATCGAGCTTATCAAAGAGAATACAAGCAGACTACTCATACTATACAAGAGCGAAAGGAAATCTCTTTTATGGTCTCAAGGTGATGCTATCTGCTCTATTCTTAGTCTTTCTTTGGATTGTGATTCTTTCTTTTATCCGAACGAGCTGGGTTTCTCCTTCGTCGCGACAGCGGTTTGCCACCTATGCTATTCTGCCATTGGTTCTCCTTATCTGTACTGTACTTCCCTTTTTGTTATCTATCGATGCCAATGCATTTATCGATTCTTCTTTGTATCCATTACAGAACTTTCTAACACAATCCGAGTATCAGATCTTGGTCGATCAGCGCTCCAATGCTCAGATCGATTATCCCACAAGTTTATATGTACTACAGGCTATTTTTATCGCCTCTTTTGCAGGAATTATTTCACAACAGTCTATCGTTTCTATTTTTGAAGAACATCCCGAAGAAAACCTTTTTTACTACAAAGGTACAGCCAACTTTGCCATGAGTGTCCGACTTGCAGTGGGACGATACGCGCTAATTCTCAAAGAAAAAGTCCCATTCTTACTTATTGCAACACTCTTCTCTCTTTCTCGATTGGAAAAAACAGAAGATTGGGGAAAGATGTTGGCAGATGCGACCGACTTGAGTAACCCACAAGCCTATCTTCCCAATGTAGCTTTTACGATTACTGTGGTTGTTTTGATGAGTTTTTTGATCAAGCGTATTCTTCAGTTTGTTCATGAATGCTGCATCTCCACTTCCATACTCGGAGGAAGACAATGATCTTGCCACTCGTACAGATGGTGCAAAAAGGAATTTTCTTTTTGGTTGCTGCATTGGTCTTTCTCTATTCGGCAAAGGTACATGCCTCTACGCTGCATTCAGATTTCTATGGGTATTTTTCTACTCTTTTGATTCTTTCAGAGATTGTGTGTGGATTCTCTTTGTTGGGATTTCTATCTTACAACTTTTTTGTGGACTTAGAAAATATTAAGGCAGCCAAAAATTTAAAACCCAACAATGCGAAAAAAGAGTCCAGTCCAAAAACAGATGTCGCACAGATTATCGAAAAGGCTATACGATGGCTGATTTCGCTTGCAATTCCTTTGTGTTTGGTGCTCATTCCAATTTTGGGTATATCGATCCACGATAGCGAAAGCGGTATTTCATTTTTTGATTATATCTTCTTCGAAAATCGTGAATTATGGGCTTCTTTTGGAACACAGCGATTTTTTTCATCTCCTTTTAGCATGATGATTGGTGTCAGTCTCGGTTTGCTTATTCCTACACTTAGTGTTGCACTAAACGCTGTATTCTTTCGAATCGGACTCAGTTTTCTGCGTGAACGAGTGTTGGATGGAAAAACGCAAGAGAACGACATTTGGTTTATTCGAATCTTTCGAGTAGGAATGAGCTTTTTTGAGTCGCTTCCGTTCTTTATCCCTCTCATTGGTGTCCGACTATACTTTACCAACAGTGTCAACATTCAAGCAACATTGGACACCTACTCAGACTCTGTGGATTTGTTTCGTCCCTTCTATGCGACAACAGGTTTCCATATTGGGATATTCTTCACAGCCTTGTTTTTGGGACTGCAGTTGGGGGCTTCGTTGTCCAACTGGATTCACAAAGAAGAGGAAATCTCGCACTCTTCTATCTATGGTAGGCTCTCATTTTTGGGAAATAGACGATTATCCCTTCAGGTCATTCGAGAACGTTTGTGGCTGGAAAGTCGGGAAAAATTCATTGAGAAGATTCTCATTGGATTATCGGTATTGTTTCTCACTGAGACCATCTGTGGCTTGGTTATTGATTCCTTCGTGCTGACAGGTTCAACAAAATCCATTCAAATAGCCCCATTGTATCCTTCTCTGGGCAGTATCTTGTTCATCAAGAAATTCCAAGAGGGGATGGGAGATATATCTGCCGCGCATCTTTCCATCCTTCTTGCGTTGTTGATCATCCCCATGATCATTGCATCGATTCCGAAGGTTGTACGGCTATCCTACATCAAAGAAGATACTTTATACATACCAACGGGTAAGCCTTGGACACAAGGGGCCAAAAAAGATGAAATATGGACACCGCATACATTGGGAATCAACTTTGTTCTTGGAGAGTCTGGAACAGGAAAGAGTACCTACTTGGTTGCATTGCGGAATAGTGAACCAGGAAATTCAATCCCAGTCCCTCAAGATCCAGACTTTT
>NYTD01000003.1 GCA_002683315.1 Deltaproteobacteria bacterium
ACAGCTTTGACATTACATTATGTACAAGCAGGTAAAATAGAAGAGGCGTTGGAACAAACACAGAAATCGCTTCGACTGTTCCCCTCTGATACACAAAATCTCAACAATGCAGCGATGCTTGCTCGTCAACTCGGACGATTGGATGAGGCGCTTGCTTTTGTTGAGGCCATGCGTGTGGCTTCTCCAACTGATGTTCGATCATATCGAATTGAAACAGCGATTTATGTTGATCAAGATAATCCCAAGGCTGTTATAAAAACAGCGAATAATGGTCTTGAACTTGCACCAGAGGATCCAAATCTTCATTACTTGATTTCTCTGGCTTATATTTTTGAAGATCAGCCACAAAAAGCATTGGATCATCTTGTTTTGGCACAGCAGTATCATTCTCTTGCCAAAGATCTTTCTTTATGGAAAGGGATAGCCTATGAAAAGATGGGTGATGTACAGCGTGCTGTCGAGTCTTATGAACAGGCGACACAAGATCTTCCCAAAGATTTGCGCGCATGGGCAAGGGGAGGAGTTCTCCTTGCTGAGCACAATCAGTGTACAGAGGCTCGAAGATTCTTGAGTAATGCTGTATTACGAGGCGCTCCTCCAGATGCAAGAATGAAAAAAGCTCTACAAAAGTGTCCACCAGCAGCTACACCATAAAAGATTAAGGACTAGACTCCAAGATGAGAGAAGCAAAAATACTAGCGATCCATGCACATCCATCTGGGGTAAGATGCTCATGATCTCCAAATCGTTGATCATAGAGGGAGAATCCTTTTTTCAATACGTCTTCTTTCATATGCTCATGAGCAGATATACTTGTACACGTGTGTTCTGAACAAAAGTCAATGGATGCTTGTGCGTATTCAAGACGAGTTCTTTTTCGTGATAGATCAAGCATTAGTGCACGTTCATACGAAGTAAAGGCATTCGGTAGCTGTTTATTGTTTTGTAGTGCTTTTGCGTGAACAAACCAACCTTGTGCATGATATTGCTCTATCCCTAATGCTTGTTGACTTGCGGTTAGCATCTGTTGCCAAGATTGTACACGTTCAAAGTCTTGTGCTTGCTTGAGTAGGCTAGAGTAAGAGCGGATGCCTTGATCAGTCAGGTCGGGACTATTAGAGGAATAGAAAGGAGGATACAAGAGATGGGGAGGTGTGGTGATGATATACAGTGCAATTCCATGTTCATCGCACAATTCTTGTATTGCAGAGATATTGGTAATCCATCTCTTCATTAGAGCGTGATGCACGGGATCTGTGGATAGATTACCAGATATTTGTGCTTTTCCTGCTTTTCTCCATTCATTTTGTGTCAGACGACCCAAAACTTCTGGTTTTGTTCCAATAAGTTTTGTGGAGTCGGAAAATTTCTCAGGTGCGAAGGTTTTTCTCAATACGCGATAAATACGAAATTTTCGAAGGTTGAATTGCACATCGGGAACATTTTTGAGTGTGATACCATTCACACCATACGCCATTCCAATTCCTTCGTTGTTACCCATATAGAGTAATATACCTGTTGGTTTATAGGGAATAATCTCGGAAACCAAACGCCGAACTCCACCGGAGTCTTGAGCAATCATCCCAGCATTGAGAATTTCAACATCCTTCCCGTTTTGTCTAAGATTTTTTTCCAATATCCCCGAGATGGATTGTGCTTTTGGTAGAGCATATACCGAGTTGCCAAGCGGGATGGTTGACCATGTTTGTGGAATTTTGAGATTGACGGGCTGTTGTCCCAGAGCGGCGGAGCCTCCAAGAAGAAAGTATCGATCAGAAGTAGACTCTTTGCTAAATCTCGTTTTACGCATGCTACCCGTTTGTGGGAAACCACCTCCTTTTCCTCTGTGGTACAAAGGATTGGTTTCCACCATTCCATCTCCTTGATCAAGAAAGTAGGGCGCGCCAGAGCGTACAATCTCTCCTTTTATCTGACCATTTTCGACAATGGTCATCAATTGTTCTGGAGCGAAGTCTTCATCTGGAGCAATATGAAGAAGTCGTAATATTCCCTCCAGAGCCAGCAGCAGAAAAAATCCGAGCCCTATCGCCAGAAGACGATAGAGCCATTTTTTTTTCGATGGATTCATGCGAAGCTGAATTAGGCTTGTGCCAATATTTTTGTGAATTCAACTTGCTTTCGTGCGGCTTCGTACTTTGGATCTGTACGATGTAATGCACTGAATTCTTCTTTTGCTTGATTGAACATAGATTGTGCTTCTTCTTTGTTGATATCCGATACTGCAACACATCGTTGTACCATTACAGAAATGTCTGCAGGACCAACTTCAACGAATCCTCGATCGACGACGAAGCGTGTTGTTTGAGAACCATTTTGCAAAGAGAGGAGTCCGGGACGTGAAAGTGTGAGCATGGAGGCATGGTGTGGAAGTACACCATACTCGCCCTGCCATCCAGGAACTTTCACCATGTCCGCTGAACCTTCAAAGAAGATCTTTTGTGGGGTTACCACTTTCACAGATAAGGACATGGATTATCCTTCCTCAGCAAGTTTCGCTGCTTTGGCTACAACTTCATCGATGCTTCCCACAAGATAGAAAGCTTGTTCTGGAAGATCATCGTGCTTTCCAGCAAGAATCTCTTCAAAAGAACGAAGTGTGTCTTCCAATTTCACATATACACCTTCTTGTCCGGTGAATTGTTCCGCAACGTGAAAGTTTTGAGAGAGGAATTTCTCAATCTTACGAGCACGTGCAACAAGTTGCTTGTCACCCTCGGAAAGTTCGTCCATACCCAAGATGGCGATGATGTCTTGCAGATCCTTGTAGCGCTGAAGAATTCGTTGAACTTCACGAGCGATATCGTAGTGACGATCACCAACAACACCTGGTTCAAGGATTCGGCTTGTAGAATCCAACGGATCTACAGCAGGATAGATACCTTTTGCAGCGATGTCACGACTGAGTACAGTTGTCGCATCAAGGTGAGCGAATGTTGTTGCAGGAGCAGGGTCAGTAAGGTCATCCGCAGGAACATATACTGCTTGTACAGATGTAATAGAACCTTTTTGGGTTGTGGTAATCCGCTCTTGGAGCATACCCATTTCTGTACCCAATGTGGGTTGGTATCCTACCGCAGAAGGAATACGACCGAGAAGAGCCGAAACCTCAGAACCCGCTTGTGTGAATCGGAAGATGTTATCAACGAAAAGCATTACATCTTGACCTTCTTCATCACGGAACTGCTCTGCGATGGTAAGAGCGGAAAGAGCAACACGAGCACGTGCTCCAGGAGGCTCATTCATCTGACCGTATACAAGGGCTACTTTAGAGCCTTCATTGATTACAGCAGGAAGACCAGTTCCATCTTTGTTGAGGATGTGGTGTCCACTTTCGTCTTTTTCGCAGTTGATTACGTCAGACTCGATCATTTCCATCCAAAGGTCGTTTCCTTCACGAGTACGCTCTCCAACGCCACCGAAGACAGAGAAACCACCGTGTCCCTTACCTACGTTGTTGATGAGCTCCATAATGAGTACGGTTTTTCCTACACCCGCACCACCGAAGAGACCAATTTTACCACCACGAGAATAGGGAGCAAGAAGGTCGATGACCTTGATACCAGTTTCGAACATTTCGACTTCTGTAGATTGTGCTTCGAATTTGGGCGGTGTACGGTGAATGGGGAGACTTTTTTTCTCTTCTCCATCTGCGAAAATTGGGCCAAGCTCGTCAACTGGCTCTCCGATCACATTCATGATTCGTCCCAAGGTTTTTCGTCCTACGGGTACGGAGATTGGATCTTTGGTATTGATAACAGACTGTCCACGACGAAGGCCGTCGGTGGTGTCCATCGCAATGGCACGAACGGTGTTTTCACCGAGATGCTTGGCAACTTCAAGAACAAGATTGTTCTCTTTATTGTTGATGAAAGGGTTGCTTACTGTGAGGGCCGCGTAGATTTTTGGCAGAGTGCCTGCTGGAAATTCTACGTCGACAACAGGGCCCATAACTTGAAGGATGGTTCCGTTCTGTGACATGATTGAGGCTCCTAGGTTGGAAAAGGTTTGATTTATAGCGCTTCTGCGCCAGATATGATTTCGATAAGTTCTTTGGTAATCGCAGCCTGACGAGCACGATTGTATTGCAGTGTGAGTTTATCTATCATCTCACCCGCATTTCGAGTAGCATTGTCCATAGCTTGCATTCGGGCAGATTGCTCTCCTGCTTCTGTCTCAAGGAATGCTTGCAAAAGCTGTGCATTAAGAACCATAGGAAGAAGCTCAGATAGGATCTGCTCCCCTCCTGGTTCATAAATATAGTCACCACCCTGTACTTCGGATTCTTCAATTTTCATGGGAATCACCTGTTGTGTGGTTGGGGTTTGAATCATTTTACTTTCAAAATGATTGAATAGAAGAAGGGTTCGTTCAAACTTATTTTGAAGAAGAAGAGACACCAATTCATCACAAAGAGATGCAGAGGAGTCTGCAAAGGTTTTTGGATTGTTTCCTTCTACTGCTCGATACACCTGTAGGTTTTTAGAATCAAGACCACTTGCTCCTTTCTTTCCAAAAAACAAGACGGAAACATTTTTACCATCAGATTGTAATTCAGAAATTGTTTTTTGCGCATGCTTGATAATATGACTGTTGAAGCCACCGCACAGACCACGATCGGATGTAAGAAGAATGATCAACACATCACGATTGTTATCTGGTATGGAGAGTAGAGGATGATCGATATCATCTTCTGCTGCAACGACTCTATCCAAGGCGCGTTTGATGGTTACTTGGTAAGGCTGCGCAGCTTTTGCGGCTTCCTCGGCACGATTCATCTTGGAAGCAGCGACCATTTTCATGGCGCGTGTAATCTTCCTTGTGTTTTTTACCGATGTGATTCGACTTTTTAGGTCTCTGAGAGAGGCCATGGGTGGCTCCTATTCAACTTTTGAGTTCTTTATTTTTGTTTAGTTCCAGTTATTACGGAATCCTTCAATGACTCCGGTCACACGAGCACGCAATCCTTCTTTTTTGAGGGTTCCACGCTCGACGATTTCTTTGAGAAGTTCGCTTTCGTTCTTTTCAAAGTGTGCAGTGAGATCTGCGATGAAGTTGTTCACTTCTGTGGTTTCGATGTCATCACAGAATCCTTCCGTACCAGCAAGGATGTGTATGACCTGCATTTCCACGTTTACAGGAGAATATTGTCCTTGCTTGAGAAGTTCTACAAGTCTCGCACCTCTTGTGAGCTGACGTTGTGTTGCTTCATCTAGATCGGAACCAAATTGTGCGAATGCTTGTAACTCTCGATACTGCGCAAGGCTCAAACGAAGTGTTCCTGCTACCTCTTTCATCGCCTTGATTTGTGCACTACCACCTACACGAGATACGGATATACCTACGTTTACCGCAGGACGAACACCTTGGTTGAAAAGAGAGTTTTCCAAGAAGATCTGACCGTCTGTAATGGAGATTACGTTTGTGGGAATGTATGCAGATACGTCTCCAGCTTGCGTTTCGATGATTGGAAGAGCGGTAAGAGAACCTGCTCCGTCACGATCGGACATCTTTGCAGCACGTTCAAGAAGACGGCTATGTACGTAGAAAACGTCACCGGGGTATGCTTCTCGACCAGGAGGACGACGGAGAAGCAAAGAGAGCTGACGATATGCAGTCGCTTGCTTGGATAGGTCGTCGTAAATACAAAGAGCATGTTGTCCAGGGTTCTCTGCAGAGGCAGGTTCGCCATTGACACCATTATCGCGGAAGTATTCTCCGATGGTTACACCAGAATATGGAGCTAAGAACTGGAGTGGAGCGGGTTCAGAAGCACCAGAAACAACAACCGTAGTGTATTCCATCGCTCCGAGATCGGTAAGCTTTTGTACAACTTGACGTACGGTAGATTGCTTTTGTCCGATAGCAACGTAAATACAGTGCATTTTACGAGTAGGATCGTTAACAAATTCTTTTTGGTTGATGATAGTATCAATACAGATCGCTGTTTTTCCTGTTTGGCGGTCACCAATCACAAGCTCACGCTGTCCACGACCGATGGGGATCATAGCGTCAATAGCCTTGATTCCGGTTTGAAGAGGTTCGTGTACGGACTTCCTTTTTACGATACCAGGTGCCTTGATCTCGATAGGCATAGTTTTGAGTGGGCTTCCATCGGGATTCTGGAGCGGGCCTTTTCCATCGACGGGCTCACCGAGTGTGTTTACCACACGACCGAGAAGTGCTGGTCCAACTGGAATAGAGACAATTTTTCCTGTGCTGGTTACCTTTTGTCCTTCTGTAATCCCACGGTCGTCACCAAGAATGGCAACCCCAACATTGTCTTCTTCCAAGTTGAGAACCATTCCCTTTACATTGTCTGCGTCTGGAAAGTTGAGAAGCTCGCCTGCCATTGCGTTTTGAAGGCCATATACAAGTGCAATACCGTCACCTACAGACAGAACAGTGCCTTCTTCGGTAATATTAACTTTTTTTTCGTAATCTTTGATTTGATCGAGGAGAATGTCGCTGATCTCCGATGCTTTGATTTTCATAGTGTAAACCTTGTTTGATGATGGTTATAATTATTTTAAAACGTTTTGGATTTCTTTTAGTTGGCTACGTATGGATCCGTCGTAAATCCGATCTCCAACTTTCGCAACGATTCCCCCAATAATACTTTCATCGACTGTAAACTCAACGATGAGGTTTTCAGATGAAACAGAATGGGACTGAGAGAGTGTATTGCGTAGCTTGGTTTTTTCTTCTTCCGTGATGTTATTTGCTGTAGTAACGGTAGCACGAACTCGGTTTAGCTCTGCATCAGCCATGCCATCAAAAGAAGCAACGAGATTGGGGAAGATGGATAGTCTTTTTCGTTCGAGAAGAATGTGAGTCACGTTTTTTACGAATGGGTGAAGCTGTAATTTTTGTGCGACACTTTCGATGGTTGCTCGTTTCTCTTCGATGGATATCGCTGGGTTGTTCATGCATTTGTGAAGCAAGCGATCGGATAGGGCAAGGACATCTGAAAAGTCATTGAGAGATTCGGAGATAGCACCGAGCGCATTGCTTTCTTTTCCAAGCTTGATCAAAGCAAGAGCATATCTGCGGGCAAGTTTATTGCTAGACATGAGAAGACTCCTCTACAGCTTTGGTGAATGTTGCAAATAGCTGTTGTTGATCTTGTTGGTTAATTTTTTCCTTGATGATTCCTTCTGCAAGTTCCACAGCTAATTTGGCTGTTTCTCGCTGAAGAAGTTGCTTGGCATGGTTAAGCTCATTTTCCATTGCTTGGCGTGCACCTTCTTTAATCGCTTCGACATCTCTCTTGGCTTTTTCATCCATTTCTTTTCGCATGTCTTCGATTTGTTCTTGTGCATTATTTTTCATGTCTTCTAGCTGTTGCTCAAGACCTTTGAGTTGCTTTTCAATCTCTTCGTTTTGTTCCTGTGCTTTTTTGAGCTGCTCTTGAGCCTCGGACAGGTTTCTTTTGATGGTGTTCGCACGTTGATCAAGCATCTTGGATACAGGCTTACGAGCAAGAGCGACCAGTACGATCAAGAAGAAGACAAGGTTGATGCTCGCAGGAATAGGGCCTCCACCTGCGTATGCAGCGGGGCTATAGAGCATGAGGGCGATGGAAATAACGATATGCATGGATATGCCTCTAGGAAATGATTCAGGAAACAGAACGACCGAGTGTTTTGGATGCGATTGTTTTTGCGACTTCTTGAGCTTTCATTTTGAGCTCTGCGCGGACAAGATCTTGATTGGTGTGAATTTTTTTGGCGTTCTCTTTGATCTCTTTGTCTGCTTCTTTTCGAGCTTCGTATATTGTTTTGTTGTACTCGTTCATCACTTTTGCACGAGCTTCGCTTCGCAACATGTTGATCTCTTTCCGAAGAGATGTAGTCTTTTCTTTGAGAACGCCCATGTTTTCAGCGCTTTGCTTTTGCATAGATAAGACTTTTGCTTTTGCTCCCGCTATTTTTTCGTCTCGTTCATCGAGATATTTGAGCATGGGTTTAAAAAGAACAAAGTATAAAACAAAGATGCTCAGCAAGAAGGGTACCAACTGCAACAAGATCAGGGTAGGAACAGGAATTATATTCATGACAAAAACCGTAATGGGATAAATGATAAGTTGGTCAAATATCCATATTCATATGAGTTGGCAAATACTAACTTAGATAAGCCAACCGAATGTCACACTCCCATCACTTTGAAATATAAATTGGTTCTCTGTACCAAAATCGTCCGAAAAAATAGGGTTCCAAGTCAAGTTTTGGCGGATTGTGGTCTCCATAAAGAAATTATAAAACTCCTTTCTAACACCAAAACCAAGAGATCCACGAACGTTTGTCAGGTCGATCGTATATTGCTCCATAATTAAACTTGTATCTTCAGAATCTTGTGTATTGGAAGAAATTTCCACAGTAGGGATTTGAATATGTGTGCCGAAGTGTACAAAGAAAATATTATTATTTTTTTCAAAACAATTAGGGCGAACATCGAATCCTACTTCAGTCACACCAATTTGACTTATATATTCTGTTTCTCCAAGTACGAGATGACGATATTCGTGTTTGGTTTGAATACTTGTTGCGAGAAGAACACGATCCCATTTGAATCCGAGAGTAGGTTTGGCCTGAAACGGAAAATAGTCTTGTACCTCTTCTGTAGGTAGTGAAGGGAGAGGAGGAGTAAAAAATAACTCGGCTCCCAAAAACAGAGCGGGCATGGGCATAATCGACCTAGATGAAAAAATGAAAAGTAGAGAAAAACTAGAGGTTGTCACAACCATGATCACAATGATAGACAAAGTTATAGCTTTGTTGTTCTTGTATCACAGCAATTTCATTATGAAATGGTCAACTCATTTTTGCACACAGAAAAAACGATGAAAATAGAAAAAAAAACACAATATCTTCAACTTCATGACAGCACAGATCTCAAGCAAAAAGAGCTTGGCATTCGAATTCTGGATCTATATGAGAAATCACAGGTTCTCGGTTTGGAGATAAAGTGGCCAGAGCCTCCACTAAAAGAGAAAATTTTACTGCTTGTTGAGAAGACATTTAATTTTCAAATGGAATCGTTGGTCAAACTTATTGAAGAGTATAAAACAACAGATCCTCTTTCCGTACATTTTTTGGCTCCTCCATATAATAAAAGAAATGTTCCCAGTTTCTTAAAAGAATGTGCCAAACATAAGCTGAAAAAACCGATTGAATTGCCCAAGTCAATGAAGCGACAGTTGCTATGGTGTTCATATTACTCTCATCAATCTCTGAATCATAATCTTAAAATGGAGCTGATTCCAAAGGGAAGTTTTCGAATGGGAGATCCGCTTGCGAATCTTGAGGGGAATATCGTCCATAAGATTCAGATTACGAACGATTATTGGATGAGCACAACACCAATGCATCAGAAAAAGTTTAAATATTTGTGTGCGCGAATCAAAGAAAAAGAACCTGATTTTGTGATGGATCCAGAACCGAGTCATTTTATTGGACCGTTCCGCCCATTAGATTCTATTTCTTGGTTTGACTGTCTTCGTTTTTGCAATGCACTGTCTCGGCTGGAAGAGAAAGAAGAAGTGTATGATTTTGGTGGATTGACACGTATTCAGTCTCAAGAAGATTTTACAAAACTTCGATGCAATATTCGAGCAGATGGATATCGTTTACCGACAGAGGCTGAGTGGGAATATGCCGCCAGAGCCAATCGACTCTTTACATTTTCAGGTTCCAATGACAGCGAAGAAGTAACATGGAATGTCGAAAATAGTGTTGTTTTGGACAGGAATTGTACCATATCTGTAGCTTCGAAGCGTCCCAATGCATGGGGATTGTTTGATATGAGTGGAAATATCGATGAGTGGTGTTGGGATGGTTTTGAACAACACTATTACGCAAAGTCTCCCAAAAGAGATCCTATGGGAGCCAAAACAGCACCTACACGTGTTGTTCGTGGAGGAGCATATGATGCGCAGCCACTTGAGGTATGGAGTCGAAATCACGCAAGCCCTGTTCGTGCTCGTGATGATATAGGATTTCGATTGGTTCGCACTGTTTGTTACTAAGCAGACTACGGACGATTTCGGACAAGTTCTTCTCGTTTACTCATGATGTCGGCCAACATAGACTGGACTTCCTTGAGACTGTCTTCTTGCTTTTTACGCTCTTCCTCCTCTCTTTTTTGTATTTGCAGTCTTAGTTCTTCTTCTGCAGCTTGAAGTACATTTTCGGAAATCTCTTCTTTGAGATTATTCAATTGTTCTTGAAGATTTTTTTGCTCTTGCTCTGCACTTTTTTCTATATTGTTGATGATATTACTTTTGGCTTTGGAGAGTGGAGAAAGAAGAAGGCGAGTCATACTTCCTGCACCTGCAGCAAAAATAAGAGAAAGCGCCATTCCACTACTTAAAATCACACCAACTGTAGCACCTGCGGCGATTCCTCCTGCAGTCCACATCCATTGTGATTGATCTTCTTTTTCTGCGACATCAGTACTGGTTTGACTCAACTCATTTCCTTGGACTTCAATTTCGCCTTCTCCTTTAAATATTTGTCCTGCAATGCGGCGCGCACCATAATCAAGTTGTTGTGAGAGTTCTTGTGCTACACCTTGATAGGATTGCTGCATACTCTTTTGGAGTTGTTCCCATTGCTTTTTCAGCGTTCTTTTGGTTTCACATCCTTCGATTTTTTCGATCCATTGTTGCTCAAAAGAACCTATTTTTTCGGTAGCCTCCAGTTGGATTCTGGTCAGAAGTTTTTGTGTTCTATGTTCAATTTCTGGAAGTTGTTCTTCCAATTGTCCTGCCATTGCATATGCAAGGTCCGATGCAACATCTATTTTTGAAAGCGATTTTTTGTGTATTTGAATGTGAACGGTCAAGATATCCATAAATTCTCGCAGTGCATGAATCGATAGCAGATGAGTTTTTAGCTCGCGAGCATTATGGGGTAGTTGTTCCCAAAAGTCTTGAAAAAGAGACTGGGTTTGTTTTTGGTCGTGCTCTTCGATGGAGGAAATGCGCCAGATGTTCATAGGACGATCCCAGTGACGTTTGATACGAGCGCGAGCAACAGATTCAGCTTCTTCTATTTCCTCCAGAGGATTGTCCCCTAGTTCCTCTGCTTCAGACAATGCTAAGTCTGTTTTGGTGAGAGCAACATGCATAAAAGGACAGAATGGTTCAAGCTGATCAAGCATATTTAGTGCAGTGTCGGGCATGGGCTGTCTAAGATCCGAAACGAGAATACAGACATCTGCGAGTTCTTCAATCGCTTCCCATGCTTTTCGGCGATGAGACTCCAGATCTGTATTAAACCCTGGCGTGTCTAGTAGAACAATATTGTTGGGGATATTAGCGTTGGGAGTATGAATAGTAATTCTTTCTGCGGGTTTTTGGTGTACATCGATAAGCTCTGTCAATTCGGATTGAAATTTATTTTCATTTGCTTCAATGGCATCGCTATAAGATTTTTGTGCTTGGATTAATATTTTTTCTGCTTTTTTGTTTTGCTTTTGTTGATGTTCTTCTGCGGTCGTGTATTCGTTCTCTTTTTTTTCTTCTTCTTCTTTGTAGAGTGTCAGTTCTGTTGTGAGTGCTGCCAACTTTTGTTCTTGTTGCTCATAGTGAATCGTAGTTTCTTCAATGCGGTCGAGTCTTCTTCGAATGGGAGGAATAAGCCAAGCGAGGATAGACAAAAAAGACCAGATCCAAGGATTGTTACCGAGTGCTTTTTGGTTTTCTTTACGTGCCAGACTACAGTTTTCTTGTGCTTGGATTTTTTCTTCTTGTTTTCTCTCCACTCGTGATTGGGCTGTATGTAAAGCTTTTGTTGCAAGATTAAATTTATCTTTGGCTTCTTTTTGTAGTTTCTTCTTATTCTTTTGAGCATCTTCTAGATGTTCTTCTTGTTCTTGTGCATCAAGGGGCACGAAGTGTCGTTCAGGTGTGCTTGAGCCATATGTGGCTTCGTGGTACCATTCAAGACCAACTTGGATTTCACAGATAGCAGCAGTACATTCTCGTACAGCGACTGGAAGAGGAACTCCTGTAAGTGCTCTTACCAGAGCTGTTTTTCCTGCTTTTTTCTCGCCAATAAATGCAACAAAGATCCTAGGATCATTTTTTCGCTTATCGATTTGCACAATCCGTCTTTCGATTTGTGCTTGTTCTTCAGGTCGAATCCAAGGAGCTTCGTTTAGTGCTTTTTGGAGTATATCAATGGCTAGTTGTGCTGAATTAGGCATCCTCGGCTCGCTCACTTAATTCTATGTACAGTGTTTTGATATTGTGTAGTGCTTCTTCTATGTCAGATATCGATTCTTGTTTTGAATGAAGTTCAATGGCATGATGAATTTGATGTTGCGCATCATGTATGAGTTCTTGCATTTCACCGTCAATGGAAGCCCGAATAGAAGAAAAGGATTCTTCAAGTTGATGGCGAATGAGACGAATGATATCCGATCTTTTATTTTGCAGAGTATCAAACAGTGCAGTTGCAAATGTGATTCGTTCTGCTTCGTCTATTTTTTCTCCTGCAAGCCAAGCTCGTAATGCTCCAAGTCCCATCATAGATACAGAGACAGGTTTAATACAGGAACTGTGAATCCTTGTGGCTATGGAAGAGGATACGAAATAGGAGATATCTCTCGTCCATATGTGATCGACATTCATTGTTTTTTGCGTACGTATATCGATACCAAGCAATTGTTGGATGTGTGTATGAAATTTTTCTCGTTCATGATGTAGTTCTTGCGATAGCTCTTCAAAACCATTGTGTATGTGTTTTAAGAATTCTTCAGATCCAAGTGATTGAAGTTGTTCTTTTAGCCATTGGTTGTACCATCGGATCAAAAAGTCTTGTCTCTCTTGTCTATTTGCTGCTTTTGGCAGTGTAATTTCTCCAGAGTCCTGACACGCTTTTTGAGATATGGTGATCAAGAAATCATCCATAGTTTCAATAATATCATTCAAGATATCTTCGATATTCTCTTTGATTAATTCTTTTAGCGCTTCTTTTGTGTGAGAGATTTCTTTTAGTTTTTCTCGTAAATACAAAGATTCTTTTTGCAGTTCTTCTCTCGTATTGTTGATTAGTTTTTTCAATCGTGGGCCAAGAACATGAATAGCGTATTGTGCTGCTCGCTTCCCTTGATTCAGAGGGATGTATAATTTATCTACTGCCCTTTTTTCTGTGAGAAACTGTTCCAAAGAATTCATAAAAGAAGGAAGTCCTGAGCGTGTATATCGAGGATGGTCATTACGAAGGCGAGCAACCAAAGCTTCTCGAGCAGAGAGGTAGTACACTTGATTTTTGTATTTTTGTAGTCTGGATTGTGACCGACTGCGAAGTGCTGCTATTTCTTGATCATCATTCCATACTGCATCATATCGGTTCCATACAAAGAAACTTCCTGCATTATGATGCATGAGCCTAGATTCGATAAAATCCATCTCGGAACGAGACAACGCCATCTCACAAGAGAGTACCATGATGACAGCATCTGCTTTGTTTAGCTCTGTTAGAGATACTTGTGTTCGTTTCCAGTCTTCATTGAGTCCAGGGGAATCGATAAGTGTAATGGCATTTTCACATATATTGATGGGATAACAAAGTTCGACTCGCGAGACATCAGGAGCATCATTACCTTGGATTGCAATATATTTTTTGATGTCCTCATGTGATGCTTTGAAAGGATCGCCGCGCAAAGGATGGACAAGTGCCTTGGGCTCGGGAGAATATTTGACTTCAGTAATTACTCCAGTGCAGGGGGCAACTTTCATAGGGAGTGCTTTTTGACCGAGAATCGCGTTTATTAGTGTACTTTTTCCTCGTTTGAATTCGCCACAAAATATGATGCGGAAATCGTTTTTATTTAGTTCTTCTGCAACTTGGATTATGGTTCGTGCTTTGCTTTCTCCACCCAAGACACGAAGTTTTTGTGCAAGGTCGCGGAGTAAAGATACACTCTCATCTCGGAATTTTTTGTAGTCTTCGAAAGTTTGCATGGCTTTGTTTTATCCTGTTTTGCTCAAGATTGCCGTTTATGCGAACAATTTCTTTTCAATCCACACCACATCTGTTTTCTCTATGCCAAAGCAACTGTATTATCTATCAAAAGAGATTATTTTCATATGGAGATTTGGCAAGTAATGTATGTGTCCGAATCATTGTGTATCATCTTGTCAGCTAGGAGAGCAGATATGTCGAAATATATAAAAAAATGGAAGATAGAGCAAGAGAAGCTTATTCGTCAGTATCCAATTTTTTCACTTTTTGAAATGGAGAGTTCTTCTGCTTTGGATGAGCATAAAAAAGGCTCGTTCGTCTATCTTGATTGTCCTAATTGGGTCAATGTAATTGCATTGACAAGTGATGAAGAACTTGTGCTGGTAGAGCAGTATCGTCACGGCATACGAGATATTACGCTGGAAATTCCAGGAGGGCTTTGTGATGAAGGGGAATCGATATTAGAAACAGGAATTCGAGAACTGGCTGAGGAGACAGGCTATGTTGGTTCTCGAGCAGAATTGATCGGAACCGTTCAGCCCAATCCGGCGTATCAAAATAATTTGTGTCATACAATTGTTGTCTATGATGTAGAGAAAAAATATCAGCAGGATTTGGACGAGCACGAGGAGATCCAAGTTCACTTGCATCGATTGGATTATGTAGATCAACTGGTTCGTGAAGGGAAAATTCAAAATTCTATGGTGATATCTGCGCTATACTTCTTTCACAATATCCAAAAAAATAAAAGTAATTGATCATGTGATTTCTCTTGTATTCCGTCAGTAAGGTCATTAGTTTCATGTAAGATCATAGATATGTGAGGTAGTTATGCGGAATTTTATTTTTCTCTCTTTTGGTTTGTTTGCCATTTCTTGTGAGGAGACAGACAAAGAATCGGATGGAACCGATCTGAATTCAGATACAGGAACACCTGGCGTCATAGACCCAGATACAGGTGTAGAGGATACAGGGGTAGATGAATGTATCGTCTCTATTGACTTCTCGTATCCACAAGCAGACAGTTCGACATTTTTCTACCGTGATCCTCTTCGCTTCGAACTTTCAGAAATAGATGATACGGTAACCGTATCTCTTCGAAGTACTTCTGGTGATGATATCGGAGAGATTGCAGGGCAGTACTCGATGGATGGAAGAGATGTGCTCTTTGTTCCAGACCGAGCATTGTTACCTGAAACTTCATATTTGGCATATGTATCCGCATGTAATGCAGAAACTGTTTTTGAGATTCCGTTTACAACCAGTTCTTTTGGATTGCCCATTACAGAGCCGTTGAACGACCAGATTTTTGGATTTAATTTTGGAACAGGAAGAATGGATCCTCTTGATTTTCAAGCAAGTTTGGATGGAATGGTTGATAATTTCATTTTACTCTCGGCGTTTGCACAAAATGGTACGCGCGTAGAGTTTCATGCTGGTTCTTCCATAGATGGTGATTTTTCTCAAGACTTTTGTTCTGCGACATCTGCTATTTTTGCTCCATTTGATGTGGATGGAGTTTCAGAAGTTTCTCTTTCTATTCCAGAGCTACCATTTCGAAGCAAAGGCAGTACCGTTATTTTGCGCAATTTCTCATTTGATTTTACACTGGCACCAGATGCGAAAAGCATGACACATGGATATTGGACAGCAGAAGCGGACATGAGAGAATTCAGTGCTCTACTCAATCAACCTACGTCTACTATTTGTGCTGATTATCTTCCTTCCATTGGAGTCACTTGCGGACCATGTATGACCGATGGACACCCGACTTGTATTCCTCTTTCTATGTATGAGGTTGAAGCGGAGGCGGTAGAAAAGTCCCTCTTCTGTGTCAACGAAGATCAGTGTCATGCCGATTGCGAAGACAATCTTGAGACCTGTGATGTCCCACAAGAAGAGATTTGCGAGCAGTAGAACGCGCTACTTCATTTTTTTGAGCTTTGATGTACAGGCAGTAAAACCAATATCGATGTGACCAGGATCCCATCCTAGGCCATAATTTCTTCATGGTTTTTTTCGTTTCCCATTTTATTGGCCTCCTTTTCAAGCTCTTTGTAGAATTGTACATGTCCTTGAATTGAGAATAAGTAAGGTCGAAAATTGACCGTCAAGCTAGCTGGAACTCATTCTTTGCGTGATTATGGCAGCTTATTCCGCCTTTTTGCGTGGTGATGGTCAGTCCTGTCACTTTTTCGACGCGTTGGCTAATGGCATAAATTCGATCTTGACATGTGTTGCTTCGATAGACCGAGCAAACACAGATGGTATATTTCTTTTCCATCTTTGCGATAAGAATATGTGCCTTATTTTCAAAACCGTCTTCCAAATCGCGAAGATCGTAGGAAATCTCTCCCATGCAAATAATAGCGGTTTTGTTTATATATCGTCAGGAGTAGAATACATCCGAGGCAGAAGTACATCCATTTTTTTCATATGCTTGGTCTTCCATTTTTTGTCACGATCATATATCATTTTTTCGAATAACAGGGCATTGTACGGTTGTTGTATTGTGCTGGTAGGATACTCCACCATGAATCATATTGTTCAAATGATGGGAATGCCTGTGCTTCTTGTATGAGTGTCTGAATCCATTCTGTGCGCTGNTCCTTTATTCTNTGGCCGAGTGTACTGGGAAGTACCAGTGTTCCACCACTTTGGTTNAACTCTTGTAGGGTTCTTAGTATACACACATGCATNCTTTCGTGGGGTTTACAGCAGTTTTGTGGANTGATGATCCGGAATCGTTTGTTTTTTTGTGCGAGCGGTGCGATAAGATGGTGGTGACGCGTATCTCTGAGCTCCACAATTCCTCCTTTGGGGATTTTATGTCCAAGTTCTTGTAGTGATTGTGCGCCTTGTGTGGAATGATCACTGTGCACCAGATCGGTCATGGAAGAAGATAAGGAAGAGATATAGGCAGGCGGTTTGAGAATTGTAGAGATCTTTCCTTCATTGGAAATAAATTTTTGATCCCAGTGATACAAAAAACTCCATGTGTCACACGCCAAAAAAATCCAAAATAGAGTAAGGGCAACATTACCAAAACGAATGTGTCGCAGTTCTCCCGTCACGATGAGGAGTAGAGGTAGAGTGGGGGCTATCAGGTATCTAGGTCTCAGTTTGGTCGACATTTTTAGAGAAACGTATACGCAGGACAAAAAAACCAGTGCAATAATTACACAATTGCGTATACGCCTTTTTTTTGACAGGATGCTCAAGAGCGACGCTGTTGAGAACAGTATCAAGTATAGTGTGGTTGTTTTGCTCAGCAGTGTGATCGTATGCTGGGGAATATGCTCGATGGTTGGGAGTGAGAAAGGAATCGCAAAAGGTAGTGTGAGCCATGTCCATGGGAGAATGATGGGAATCATCATTAGTGCCGGAAGACCGATGGATTTGATCTGCACTGACGAGAACCATAAGACACCGGAAATAGGAATGAATTGTTTTGCCATCCCCAGTCCCAAAAAAACCATTCCGATGCAAATCGCATCAGGTCCGATGAGTTGTGCGATCATCATAAGCGGAGCATACAAAATAATGCTTGGGATGATTTTATATCGAATTGAAAACCACTGATCTGCAAGAAGAGCGATTCCCAAGCAGGTCATCATATATCCAAGATATGAGACGAAATAGCTCGATAAGATCGGCCCAGATCCAGTCCATATGTCAACATAGTACACAAGTGTAGTGTACTCATCCCATGAATAATAGCCTTGGAATAGAGCTGTTAGAGATTTAATACCCGCAGGTCCATACCATCCTTGAAAGGCAAGGAGTTCATGAACATAGAGCCAAGCTCCAGAGCAGCAAAGAAATAGTACTAGATAGAACATCACAAATTTCAGTCTGTGGTTGGACAGTGAATCGGTTATGAGAAGGGTAGTCAAACCGTCATTTGTGTCTATATACAGATTTGTACGGTGATGGACAGATAAACAATCGTAATTTTTTATTATGGAGATTCCATGCACCCAAGATATTTTCTTTTTTCTTTGTCCCTTCTTAGTTTGAGTGTGGGATGTGGCGAAAAAATAACCGATAGCGCTGAACCAAGTTCAGAGCCTGCAGGTGAGCCAAGCAACCCTTCTACCGAACCATCATCTGAAACCAGTACCGAACCATCAGGAGAGCCATCAGGAGAGCCATCAGGAGAACCAAGTAATCCACCATCGGAAGATGAGGATAGTGATGGTTTTACAAGAGATGATGGAGATTGTGATGATAACAATCCCGATGTATATCCTGGCGCAGAAGACATCCCGGGTGATGGCATTGATCAAGACTGTTCAGGTTCTGATGCTGAGTTAATGGGACGTGTTCTAGAAGAAGTTCTCACAGGAGAGCTGATCGTAACAGAAGTGATGAATAATCCATACGCGGTGGGAGATGATTTGGGAGAATGGTTGGAGATTTTCAACAATTCTGATGGTGCCATTGATCTTAATGGTCTGGTTGTGTCAGATAATGCAGATGATTCTTTTACCGTTACAGAGAATCTAACGATTCCTTCACGTGAGCATATTGTATTGGCGCTCAATTTGGATACAGTCATCAATGGTGGGGTGACAGCAAGTTTTGCCTATACCGGATTTGTTCTCTCCAATAGTTCAGATGAGGTGATCTTATCGTATAATGGACGTGTGCTAGACGAGATGGTGTATTCTGCGGACTTGGGATATGGAATGTCCGCGGGAAAGAGTTTGAGTTTGGATGTCGATAAGTATGACTTCAATGATAATGATCAAGCTGAATCTTGGTGCCCTTCTCCTACAGAGTTTGGTTCATTGGGGGATTACGGTACACCAGGAGAGATGAATCCAACATGCCCTGCAGTAGAAGATGCAGATGGCGATGGATTCGATAATACATCGGATTGTGATGACAACAATCCGCTTGTGAATCCAACAGCTCCGGAAATATGGTACAACGGTCTCGATAATAACTGTAATGGAGATAGTGATTTTGACCAAGATGGAGATGGAGAAGACTCCTCTGATTATGGTGGTACTGATTGCAATGATACCGAAGAGTTTATCAATACATCTGCGTATGATATCCCAGAAAATGGCACAGATGAAGATTGTGATGGTTCTGATGCAGAATCCACGGGTGTAGCTTCTGTGAGCGACTTGGTTGCAGGTGATTTGATTATCTCAGAGGTCATGTACAACCCTTCTGTTGTTGCCGACAATATGGGTGAATGGATGGAAATCTATGTGCAATATCAGGGGACAGTAAATCTTGGAGGTTTGGCCATCTGTGATAATCAGGGGTGTACATCGATAGCAGGTTCTTTGGAAGTAGGTAGTGGAGACTATGTTGTTGTTGGAAACAACGGAGATTCTGCGAGTAATGGTGGTGTGACAGTCCATTATGAATATGGATCTGGTTTGGCTGGATTGGGAAATTCCGGAGACACGATTGAGCTGAAATACGGAATAAATGTGATTGATGTTGTTGATTTTAGCAGTGGTTTTCCGAATCTCAATGGAGAATCCATGACATTGGATCCCAACAATATTGATGCCACAGCCAATGATGACTTTTTTCATTGGTGTGGTGCTACTACGAGTTATGGTTCAGGCGATCTAGGAACGCCAGGAACAACAAACGATAGTTGTAGTTTGAACTAAATTATATACATCTAGAACTCTGAAAGAGGTCTCCATATTGGAGACCTCTTAATATATTTGAAGCAAGGTTTGAGATTTGTTTTTGTTGGTCCTCCCAATATTTGGGTATTGGTTAAGCGAAAATTTTACGATATTCCTTTTTTTATCTACTTTGTATCCGTACATGTTATGGACCGTAAAAATGGTGCGTGCAAGATGAAATTATTAATAGTCGATGATGAACCATATAATTTAGAAGCGGCATGTCGAGTGTTGAAAGAGTCACTTGATGCAGAGATTGTTATGGCAGAAACGGTTTCACAGGCGATTGATGTGCTTTTGGTGCTAGATTTTGATCTAATTATTACCGATGTCTTTATTCCGATGGGAGCAGATTTTAAGGATTATGTAGGGCCCAGAGCTAGAAAATATCAAGATGATATGCAGCATTTGGGTGGGTTGGCATTATTGGATAGTATTGAAAAGATATCCAATCCACCAAAGATTTTGGTTCATACCGCATGCACTGATTTTGCTCTTCTACAGGTTTTTGGAGAGTATGTCGTGGGACGTATTCCCAAACCCGCGCCCATAGATATTTTCTTGAAAGAGGTTCGTGATGCGCTCAATTCGAATGATTCTTGGTTTTTGTGATTCGCTATGAACGCAAAGTCGTATCAATAGGTAATTTAAGAACATGTGCTTCGCGCTTGAATCGAAACCAGTCAAAGCGTTCTAATGGTGAGGTAAGATTTTGTTTGACCAGCCAAATGATCAAAAACCCACTGAATGCTGAACGTAGAATTTTAAGAGATATAGAGGATGCTTGTAAACATGATATAATCATTCATCAATAATGAGCAGGTTGTTTGTCCTAGAAGGGATATATAATTGTTTTTTTCATCATACAATATAAATCAAGACAACTCATTTTATATTCTTGGAGGAACCGATTATGGATTCTGTGCATCGATATTATGAAGATATAGCTTCAAAATATGATCAGGACCGATTTCAAAATTCGTATGGACGATATATTGACGCGCTGGAGCGTCCGATATTGTCTTCTCTTTTATCTTCTTCTGGTCCCAAGGAGAATCTTGAAATCGCTTGTGGAACGGGTAGATTTCTAAATTTTGCTCATACGGGAGTAGATGTCAGCAAAAATATGCTGAAGATAGCGAGAGAAAAATATCCCGAAGCACATCTTGTGAATGCATCTTTTGATGCGATCCCATTAGAAGAACAATCATTTTCTAATATCTACGCCTTTCACCTTGTTATGCATCTCAATGACTCGAAAGTAGAGAAATTATCCAAAGAAGCCATGAGGCTTCTTAAGGATGATGGGAGTCTAATTATTGATGTTCCTTCTCATTTTCGTCGCAGATTCAAATCAAAGCGGAATGATTGGCATGGTTCCTATGCTCCGCCTCTTCGTATTTTTGAACAATTGGGATGGACGATAACAAAAGTGCATCCCGTTATGTTTGTTCCGATTCATAGAATTCCAAATAGATTTCGAGGAGGATTTCTCTCTGTAGAAAAAGTATTGTCTACTCTTATTCCTACATTTTGCGCTTCATATATGATATTGGAGATGAGAAAGACACAATGAGACGATTATTTCGACGTTTGATTCCGTTTCGAATTCGTAAAAAGATACATGTTTGGAAACATAGGGTAGAAGATTGTGTTCAAGGGATACAATTTGCCTCTTTGGATACGGAAGAGGTTGATTTTGAGGTTCTTCTCATTCATGAACAAGCGATCATGCCATCAAAAAATTATTCTCAAAAAGTGCATAATTTTCAGCTGGCGATAGATCAGATTGAGACAGTTGTTATCAAACCCAATCAGGTATTCTCTTTTAATCACATTGTGGGTGAAGGATGTGCAGAGCGCGGATACCAAAAATCTCGTTCATTGAACAAAGGAGTTTTGATTCAAACGTATGGAGGAGGGTTGTGTCAGCTTGCAGGATTGATTTATCAAGCTTCGTTACAGATTGGACTTAATGTCATTGAGAGGCACAATCATTCTGTAGATATCTATACAGATGACACACGGTACACACCATTGGGATCTGATGCAACGATATCATATGCCTTCAAAGATTTACGTATCCAAAACAACCATTCGTGTTCTTTTCGGTTTCGATTTCAGATAACGGATCATAAGATTTCACTTTCGATTGAGAGTACAGATCCTGTACCAGTACACAATGTTGTGTATCAAATAGTACAAACCGAACCCAAAAAGGTGGTACATACGAAAAATCACCACCATGAGACAGTGGCGATTTCGGTATATGATCAGCTATCGTAATTTCAGTGTGAGCAATGCAAATGCTGCCAGCATAGATGATACAATCCAAAACCGAACAACCACCTTGGCTTCAGCCATCTTATAGCTCTTGGTAAGTCCTTCATGAAAAGGAGCGGAGCGGAATAGTCGTCTCCCTCTGTATTTGAGAAATAATTCTTGGATGATCGAAGACATAAATTGAAAGATAAAGATTCCTCCTGCAATGATTAGAATCGCTTCTTGATGAAGAAGAAAAGAAATGGTCATCAATACACCACCAATCATGAGCGAGCCGCAATCACCCATAAATACCTCTGCAGGAAAAGAATTAAACCACAAAAAACCAAGGCAGCATCCCATAAAGATAGAACATAAAACAGCAAGTTCCTCAGCGCCGCTTAGGAAGGGGTAGATGAGATATTCTGAGATCACCGAGTTTCCCATTACAAATGCAAATACGCCAAGCACCAAAAAACAAAAGAATGCAGGGACAGACAGTAGTCCATCCAGTCCATCGGTGTAGTTGACAGCGTTTGATATTCCTCCAGACCACACGACACCGAACAGAAGCATAAAAAATGAACCATGAAATAGTGGTTCTTTTATGAAGGGGATAAATATAGAATCCCCAAATCCCGTTAGAGTAGTGGAAAAAAAGATGTTTCCATAATTTTTCCATGCGAGGGTTCCCAAAAAGAGGCCAAATAAAATTTGTGGAATCATTTTAAAAATACGTGATGCACCTTGATCGGCATCTTTATGTTTGGCTTTGGCATAATCATCAAGATAGCCCAGTGTTCCAAAAATAAGCATGGAAAGCATAACAATCCAAACGCGCATTTCAGATAAATCTGCCCATAAGAAAATGGATAATAATGCGGTGATGGCGATTAGAACACCACCCATGGTAGGAGTGCCTCTTTTTGAGCCGGAAGAAAAGTTTGCAAAATCACGAGGATAGTCTCGAAAACCGCTTAGAAATAATCGTTTGATGATGGGACGGCCTAGAATTAACGATAATAAAAATGCTGTAATAAAACCAAAGATTGCTCTTGTAGTTGTATAAGTAAGTACATGTAATGCAGGAAAGCCTGTGATTGTGTGTGCAAGGAAGTTGAGCATGGGATTGCCTATTTACTTTTAGAGATTTCAAGATGTGATGTTTGGTATTTCAAGAGGCGACTGAGCTCTTGTTCTTTCTCTTCTTCTGTCATGGAAGAAGATTGGATGCTTTCTTGTCTGTGTGTAAAGAAGTCTGCAGGAGTGTACGATAAAAGCTGATCAACGATCTCTTTTGTGGTGAGGAGGCTGTTTGTTTTTTCCATCGTTATTAGCCGTGTTTCTTTATCTTTCTTTGTCTGTGAAGAAAAGATGATACTTCTCAATTCATCTGTAAATTTACGATTTGATTCTTTTTGAAATATGGTTTTGATCTCAGACTTAAGTAAAAAATCCATATCAAAACCATTAGAGGTTTGAAGAAAGTCATTCTTTAAAATGTCTTGAATTTCTTTGAGTGTGACAAGATTTCTTTGGTAAAGGATATCATAGCATTCCACTATTTTTTTTCGAACCTGCCAGTTGGGATGAAAAAAGTTCTGTTTCAATAGTTCGTTGATAGATGGAAAATCATCCATCAAGATGGATAATACACCAAGAGCATTCATTCGGATATCGAATTCAGAGGACGAACACAATTTTTTTACACGTGCAATGATGTTTGATTTCATCGAATCAATTGCTTTGATATTGCTCACAGATTCATCTGTAATAGAGCGATCATGTGAAAATCGGTCCAATACAAGGTTTTCTTTTAATAAGGAAAATAGTGCGTACAATGCTTCATTTACAGTTTCAAAATATGGATCTGAACATCCTTCTAAAATAGTTTGTACAACTTCAGTATTGATGACACCAAGATGACGAAGACCAACAAACGCATCGCGTCTTGTAAAGGGAGACTTTTGTTTGTTTAAAGCAAAATTAAGTACAATGTCGATACGCTCGGTAAATTTGCCCGCCCCAATCATTCTGCAGGCTCGAGCGGGGAGGACAAAGCTTTTTTGTGATGCCGCGATGTCTATCTTATAGAGTGCCAATCTTCGCTGTTCAGGTGTTAACGAATCCGCTCCTTTTTTATGAAGCATAGAGATAATGCTCAGAAGTCCTTTTCCGAGGATTGCTTCTTCAGGTAGAGATGTCTCCTCTCTAAGTTCGGGCTCTTGCAAGAGATCTCCGAGTAAATATTGAACGAGTTGAGCGCATTTTTGTGCGGTTGTAGGATCATATTGTTTCGATGCAATCGTCCCCATTTCTGCTCTTTTTTCAGGGTCGTTCAAAAGAGATAAGACAAGGTTTCCAAAGTCTGTAGCATTGATGTTCTCAACACTGGCGGGATCCAACGGATCTTTGCTTTCAAAGATGATATTGATGGCCCCCAGTCGTTCAAGAACTCGTGCATTAACAGCTTGATGATCTCCAGCAAGATCTGCTTTGGGGATACAAACAGCAGCAATCCCATTGGCACAGACTTCAACAAGAGAGCCTGCCCCTCCACGACAAACGACAAGGTCTGCGGCTGCGTAATAATCTCCGATATTGTCCATAAAATCTTTGTAGGTATACCGTTTGTCGAAATCGGAAGGGAGGGATTCTTTTTTTTGTGCAAGTCGTTGTTGAACATCTTGATAGCCATCATATGCCGCTCCTACGAGCTTTTTTCCGGTGCCATGCATGATATGAACATCGGGATCAGCAAGTAGGATGGGAAGGGCTTCGATAATTCCTCGATTGATGGTACGAGCTCCTTGCGATCCTCCGAAGGCAAGTATGAATTTGGCATTCGCGGGTATTCCTAATTTTTCTCGTGCCGCATCTTTGGATTGTCCTTTGATCTCAAGACTTTTTTGGACAATACTTTCACGTACAGGATATCCGACAAATCTTTTTTTGGTTTTGTCTATCTTTGTTCCTGGAAAAGAATAGGCGACGATATCAGCAAATCGTATGGCCATTTGGATCATTTTACCGACTTCGGCATTGGCTTCATGCAGCATGATTTTGGATGAAATAAATCGAATTTTTCGTAATAGTCCGGCAGCAAATAAAATCGGAGCAGAGACATATCCGCCAGAAGCGATAATCACATGGGGTCGATGTCTCATTAGAAGTATCACTGCTTGGAGGAATCCCAAGAAGAGTGTGAGTAAAACCTTCGGATTTTTGATGGATCCAGATGTGGTTGATACGAAATGCAAGGAGGCTCGAGATTCAGAGAACAAATTCTTCCACCCTTTTGGAACCATTGATTCTTCTGCTTTGCCTTTTTTCCCAACATAGTAAAACATGGCTTCGGGATATACTTTTTGAATGCTCTGCGATATTGCAAGATTTGGAGTTACATGTCCTCCTGTACCTCCACCTGTAAAAAGTATTTTTTTTCTTTTCATATACTGAATCCTATATATATTGACATGTCAAGTTTACTATGTTTTTTTTCCCATCGGCAATATTTTTTCTGTTTTTGACGATAAAGATCAGTATGGATAACAATTCTTTGTGTTTGTTCCGTTTTCAAAGGACAAGAGGAAAAGTGTTTTTTGTCTGTACATATGGACAACACAGTGATGTATAAGGTTCCATACTTCAATAAGAAGAGTTCTGAATAGAGTATTTATTCGGCGATTTTGGAAGGGACTTTTGCGAGAGAAGTACTCAATATCGTTGGTGTATGAAAACATAATTTTGCACCAAATTCTGAACCGAGTTTTTGTGCTACAAGGGACGAAGATATTACAAAAGGAGGAGAGCAAAAAGAGTGTCAATGCAGTAATGTGCTTCATGTTTGAAATGCGATGATGAAGTAGAGGTTTGATACAATCAGATATAATGTACTTTTGTAATACAAGTATTGACGCGTAAGTTCTAGAAATAGAATACTCGTTGTATTTCATTTCATCACATTGATTTTTGATTGGTCTACTGATCAAGTGTACAACTGTATTGGAAACGGTTAAATGGACTTTTTTGCGTATGTACCACTGCGAGAAGAGTATGAACAAGCATTTTCAATTATTTTCCAGTCTTCCCATTCATGGGATGTTTCTCACAGCTCTTTTGGGATTTTCTGAGGCTTGCTGGTTGTTAAGTAGCACAGGTACTCCAGATCGACTTTCCTTACTCTATTCTGTTGTTTTGTATGGTGTGATGGGAGCTGCGATTGGTTTTGGGATGCAACTTGTGTGTTCGATATTGGGACGCTTTGCGAATGAGAGAATGACAAAGATTTCCTTTTATACTCTTTCTTTGGCCGCTTTATGCTCTTTATTTCCTGTGGCATCGTTTGTCGGTTTTTATCAAATACGAAAAGTTGTGTATGCAGAAAAGATGCCCCCTATATCTGTTCTTTTGTTATTGGAGGGAGGAATTCTTGCTGTATGTCTTCTTCTTGTCATTCCTCGAGTACGAGAATTTTGGAATCCTGTAAAAAGTCTGGTTGCATCGATCATCTTGCTTTTGGTTGGAGGTGGTCTATGGATGACGCAAAATACCTCTCAAGATGACTTTTCGAAAACGATTACACGCCCAGTATCCTCAGAAGGTTCTTCAAATGTTCTTTTTCTTCTTGTTGATTCATTACGGGCTTATCATGTT
>NYTD01000004.1 GCA_002683315.1 Deltaproteobacteria bacterium
CACATTACCAATCATCACATCGACATCAGATAATCGGTCTTGCTCAAGTAATGTTCTCAATTCCAGTGCACTTTGACCATACGGAAGCGATATGAACTCATTATTTGGGTATAAACCCCGCAAAGAATTAACCAACTCAGACCAGGCTTCATCGTGAGCAGTATGCCAAATGGAAGCATATTCTTCTGCTGTGGCATAATCTTGGGGGTAATCTGGCCATGGAAGTGCCATGACAAACGTGGTCTCAGGATTATTGGACAGCGCATAATCAATCCAATTGATATAGCCCTCATCGGTTGGATACGTGCTTTCATAGGTCATGGCAAACAGTTCTACATTTCCTCCATCCAAGTATCCTTGGATTATATCCCTTTTTTTATCATTTTCCCAAAGAGCTTGTGGAGCACCATTCGAACCACCAGAAAAGACAACCTCAAATGTACGTCCATCCAATCCTGCTGATTGCTGTAACGGTTCCATGTTATTTGCAAAGGGCTTAAAGAAACTGTGGCCGATAAATAGCTCTTCGGGAGAAGAATCAATTCCCCCTTGGCTGCATGCAGATAAAAAATAACATCCTGAAAAAATCATTATTGTTTTCGAAAAAAACCTCATCATCACTCCTTGGTTATATCACTCAACACGGAATGATTCCGTTCACTCATCAGAAGATACAATCCAAATCCGTACCGATAATGAGGTACAGATTCCTGCATCAAAACCTGTATTGAACTTTATAAATGCCGAAAAAGAGTATACACTTACCAATAGATACGAATCCAGCAAAATCATCCCCCTCTCCGCTGTACTTCTTTCCAAAAAACAATCACTGGGCTTGCTTCACTATGAACATCTACAAACACATCAGCTATCGAACCCTCATGGAAGATTGGTTTGGATTCAAAAAAGAAAACAATCCTCGTTTCAGCTATAGACTGGCCTCTCGACTCATCAAAAGCAAATCCCCAAGCTTTATCAAAGATGTCATCAAAGGAACCAAAAGCTTAAACACTGCTCAACAAGATAAGTTTATCGATCTTCTTTGTGTATCACAAGAAGAAGGGGAATACGTCAGACAACTCTATATTTTGGAACACGCCACATCATCTGAAATCAAGCATGCGTCGATGGAAAAGATATCTGCAATGCGCAGAATGAACAGCACCTTCAAAATTGAGGGAGAGAGCTATCGTTATCTGTCCCGATGGTACTGCCCTGCTATTCGAGAGATGTCATTACAGCCAAATTTTCGCTGTGACCCACAATGGATCATCGATCAAATCGTCCCCAAGATCACCATAGAACAAGCCCAAGAAGCTCTTCAGATTTTGCAAGATTTACAGATGCTATCCTACACCTCTCCGACAGAATATACAACCTCAGAAGGCTCCTTTTCCACTCCCATGCAGGTTCAAGGATTGGCTGTACACAACTACCACGAGCAGATGCTTTCGCTTGCCAAAGGAAGTGTAAAGTTATTTCCCGAGGAACAACGACATCTTCTTGGGGTGACGGTTTCCATCAATAAAGATCTTATTCCAGTACTTAAAAAAGAGCTAAATTCAATGGTCGCTCGTGTTTTGGATGTTTGTGAAGGTGATACAAGCCCCAAAAACCACACCATCCAAGTTGGAATTCACTTCTTTCCACTCACGGACGAAGACGGTTCATAATCCTTTCATGTACCGACATCAGGGTACGGAAAGAGAAGAATTATTTCTCTACCAGAAAAGACCCACGTATCGTTTTCCGTTGAGTCAAAACAAACCCAAGAATCATTTTCAAAACGATTCGTATTGTATCATTACTACACAAACGTGCGATGTCTTTCCATTACTTCCATTGTTTTCTTAAACTCATTCGTTATATGAATGAGATTCGATGCATGGTATTACATATATTGCATGCTGTATTTTTGGAGAACCCATGATTGTATTCTTTTTGGCCTGTCTTGATCCCAGCGGAACGGTGGTCGGAAATCCGGGAACAGGATCCATCTATCAATCTCGCACAACGCTCGCTGAAAGCGAAGGCTTTATATACACAGAAGCCTCAATACATCTGCAGTCTATTAGCTATTATGACAATACAGGTCTATTGGAAACAGAAGAATACGATCAAAACATAGATCTTCTCAATTCCAATAGCAACATTTCTCTTCTCGGTGGAACATTCACACAACTCACTTTTTTATTTTCACAAACCGATCCGATGTTGCTTTCCGTAGCCCATGACGAAATCGGTGAAGTCAACCTTGAAATTCCCATACAAGAGCTAACGTTTGCCCGTGAAGCAATAAAAATCATAGGCCCATCCATTGTCGAAATCGGATCAAGAAATTGGCTCAATCTGGACAACATACAAAATACAGCAGTACTCAAAAGTCTTCTTGAGTACTCTTCGAATATGTATTCTGATGAAAATGAAAATGGTGAACTCGAAGAAGAAGAGCAAGAAAATTCAATCACAGAGCCAGAAGAAGTGGAAGAGTATGTTTTGGAGGGAACATGGACTGCAGACGAATGGACGCTAAACAATAACAAGATCTATCAAGGAATCTCTCTAAATCTATCCCCTGATGGATTTCTCTTTCAAGCCCAACGTAAAATCAATCAAGAAAGCGGTACTGTACTCGAAACCGATATCGTACAATGCAATGGGATTACCTATCCAGAAGAGATCACCAAACAAGGACCTCTCCAGATCAATAGCTTTGCATCTGGAGCGCTCGAAGCACAGAATCTTTATCACTTCCTAGACAATGACACGCTCATCATCAACTATATCAGTACATCAGAGAACCTACACAACATCGTGTATCGTTCCGATTCGCATACACCGGTCAGCTTCGATGTTCCGATGCCAGAAGACAGTACCATCGACATCATCGCCCTTCAAAATGTCCAGATGGGCTCTCCAGAAAATCCTGCACATACAACAACTGCTTCTTTATCAGCCAAAGCATGCCTCCCCAATGACTTCACGGTAGAAGTCGCAACAGGTCAACCAGATAAAGTCATCGTTACGGGCGAAAACAAAGAAATATGGATGCGGATCCCGCCACAGCAGATCGATACCATACAAGTCGATGCACGCAGCGAAATACACATGATCAATAGTGAAAGCACATGGGATAACCTATCTCTTAATATCGAAAGCGATTATTCTTCTTCCTTTCGTGGAGAGGCAAACAATATGTTCGTTTTCAACAGTGGAACTGGGGATATCTCTTTTTTCGGATCAGCTCAACAGTTTTCACTCACATCCATGGGAGGAGGAACAGTGCATGCTTTTGAATTTCCCGCGCACAGTATCGATGTGGAAGTATTTGAGCAAAGCAGTGCTGAAATTCATCTCCTGCAAGATGAAGATTTGACTTTTCTTTCCGGAGTGTTTGGCATGGTTGGTGACGGTGGGCAACTCTCCATTATTTCCGATCCAACTCCTGACACATCTCTTATTGAGGTTAACCCTAGCGGAACCGGCACCATCACTTTGGTTTGTCTTGAGGAAAACCCTCCCGAGCAATGTGCGAACTTTAATTAACGTGTCATACTTTTCCCATAATCCTATGCAGAACAGTATCTTTTATGGATAGAATATATGGTTTCTCTTGTCGGTTCACCCAATCAAAATCATCCACCATCACAGATAGATTATCATCATTCGCGGATGTGATGTTGTATGACGATCTTAGATTCTACAAGAATTCGGCTCTCTCTTACTTTTGTACTTGTGGTCTTTGTTCTATCTGGCATATATATATTTCTTCAGCCAAAGCCTGAGAACACACTCATATTTCTAGAAAAAGAATACACATTCTCGCAAGCACAAACCCAGTGTACAAAAAAAGAAGCCCATCTCCCTCGTTTGGGGTTATTGATTCAACTGGCTCGCTTTGACATGTTGCCACATCCAAAGACCGATTACTGGTCTTCTCTTGCCATATACAGCTATGCTTTTGGATGGAGTACCCGAACAAGGCTGCTTAGCTTTGACCCACATGATGACACGGACCATGTGGTATGTGTTCAAGAAAAATGATGTTTTTTGTAGATTTTTAACCCTGTGACCTTAAATATACGACATCAATAGTCCACCACCGAGGTTATTATGAAAACAGTATCCAACGGCACGTTTGTCCGCTTTCACTTCAAAATGTACTCTCCAGAAGGAGATCTGTTGGCCGACACAGAGCAAAGTCCAGCAGTCTATATCCACGGAATGATGCAAACCGATCCAGAAGGTCTTGGCCTCTACCTCGAAGGAAAAAAAGAGGGTTTTGTTGGAAGTATGACCTTGGAAAACGCATTTGGTCCTGCCATGCCACACGAAGAAGCCATCACCGTATTTCCCAAAGAACAGCTGGGTGGAAAGGTAGAAAAAGGAATGATGTTTGCCGCCAACATACCCGGAAAAGGAGAGATTCCCATGACCGTCATGGATATCCGCGGAGATGATGTCATGGTTCTTATGGGACATCCACTTGCGGGAATGAATATTCCGTTCGACGTAGAAATCATTGAAGTTCGTCCAAGCACAGAAGCCGATATTCAGCAGCTTCAAGAACAATTTCAAGAAAACTAATCGTTCTGTCTTTGGTGTTGCACCACCTCAGCAATCATGATGTCTTTCTCTACATCGACAACCAGATAATCATCCACGCAGTACTCTGTATATTGATCCAAAAGTACCACAAAAGATCGATTTTTTCGATATTCATCTTGTGCTTTGGTCTCCAAATTCATCAATGAAATTTTGCTTTGAAATGACAATCGTATCCACCCTTGCATAATACGGCGTTCACCAGAATAATCAGTGATATGGGCTGATATAGGATACTGTGCAAAAGGAATAATCTGATCACAAAGAATAAAAAAATATATGTTGAACCTTGGATTATTTCCGCTTTTATCTATGTTGGTCATTTCTATTCGTTTCAATCTTCCAAAGACACGTTTTTTCGACATCCCACAATACTCCGCTCATTACGCATAAAAAATAATCACTCAGAAATATACAACAGCATATCTTCTGCCCAATCCTGCTCAAAAATCCAATTCATATAGGATTCTTCATCTTCAATGTGTCCTTTGATATGTGCCAATACAATCGCTTGCATCGATGAAAGTAACAAATCTGGATCCGTATACTGACCACTGGTGTCGGTACATTCTTCGCTAAACGCAGGGATCAGCGTGCACATCTCTGTAAAACCATAATGACCCGTATTGGGATAATGTAACTCTGGTGCTTGGGGTGCTCGTGCCATGGTTGGAATGGCTTCTTGATCATATTTCAAAACATTGTCCAGTTTTCCAGTCACAAAAAACGGATCTCGAAGCGTACTTAGACCATCACCAAAGGTATACCACAACCCCGGAGACATTGGGATGGTCGCATATACGCGCTCATCATTGCTGGCAAAGCTCTCCATGGTCTCACGCGAAATATCGGAACCTATCCTACAGGCTCTATCATTGGGGTTTTCTTCACAAAAACTCATAAAAACATCATAGTCATAGGTTGCTCCTCCCAGTGCCATCACCGTATGTGAACCCAAAGAATGACCTATGGCAATATATTGCTCGGATTCTATAATCTGATACATCGCATGTTGTTCATCTTGTACCCGATCCCAAAAAGCATCAATCGTATGTTGAATATCCTCTGGTCGTACAAAAACATCTTCGGCGATAATATCATCAGAAAGATTAAAAATATGTGTTCCAGGATGGTCAGGGGCTATCACAGTATAGCCATGCTGTGCCAGGTGCTCACAAAGACTTGCATTTTGAAAGCGAACGGACATGAGGCCATGTGAAAATGCGATGAGCTTGGTGTTGGTTTTCGCGACAGGTGCATCACGATATGCTTTTCCGCGAAAGGAAAAAGGATCATAGGTCGCCAAGTTTTCGATCTCTCTTCTCCTTGCTGGATACCACACATCAACAAAAAGTTCTCTTCCTCGATCGCTGACAAAGGAAAATGAGTGCAAACCCGCATCNTACAGNCCTTCTTCATCTGGAGACCANAAGACCTGTTCTTCGTTNNNTTCTTCTNNCGAAGAATCAATCACAGGNTCTGTACAAGCCACNGNAAAGAANAAANAGAACATATGTATTACCAATTACAGACATAACCCGAGAAATTTCCACTTCTTGACCAAGACATAGAATCAAAGGACCAGACATGTGTATAGGTCGCTCCTGGAAATGTTATCTCACTATATGCTCTACCAGAGCTGTCACATCCTGGAGATGTGGGGCTCGTATACATCCATCCTGTATGGGTTCCGGAGCTTCCAGAACTTGATTGATGACCAACACACGTGCTATCTCCTGTGGCAATCCAACAGATCAATTCACACTGAACATCAGTCTCACCATACCAGACAGGACGCAAGGTTGTTTTGTCTGGTACACCACAGTTTGCCTCATCCACAAATGCCGAGGCGGGAACCGATATCCAGTTTTCAATACACTCGTTACCCGACCATGCCTGACACTGATACTGAAAACCATCGCGTACCACGATATTGGTATCACCCACAGACACCCCTTCTCCATCAATAACAACGGATTCTGTGGCAACAATACCATCATCTTGCCCGTCGTTGGGTGTCACCGAACACTCCCATTCTTCTCCTCCATTGAGATCGAATGCAGAAACCGTACTGGTCGTTGCGGTATCACTCGAAGAGGTATAAGGCGTTCCATCTACTGTCCATGCAAAGGAGTAGGTCACCGGATCTGCATCGGTATCTGCAGATACTACATCGATGGAACAACTGATATCATCCACTTGCTCGAGGGGTGCGCTTGGAGCAATGGAAATGATGGGAGCACTGGAAAGACTATTGGATATCACGATGGATTCGGTTACGATCGCGCTAACGTCTTGACCGTCTTCGGCCACCACCGAAACCGATATGGTGTCATTTTTGGAGAACAAGGTACTCGCAAACGTATCAATACTCCCACTTTGAATGTCTGCACCATTCACATTCCATGTGTAGGTAAAGGATACGGAATCACCTTCCAAATCAGAATGACTGGGTACGGCTATTAGATCGGTGTTGGTATATGCTGGATCCGGATCAATCACCACAGAAGTAATCTCTGGAGCTGAATTTTCTACCGTCACGCTCGTAGAAGATGTCGCCTGTTCCCCATCTCCATCGGTTGCCGTGATGGTACACAAAATGACATCATTAGGCTGTACACTTGTTGTCAACAGATCCAAAGATGTTCCTGTCGCAATCGTGGTTGTTCCCACCGTCCACACATATGCCAATGTTACACTGGTTCCATCGGGATCGCTTGCTGTTCCCAGACAAGTCAGCGCTGTGTTTATCAAAACTCCGCTGTTGGGAGAAATGGTAGCTACCGTAGAGAAAACGGGAATCGTTTCATCCACAAATATCGAAATACTCTGACTTGCAACAGCACCATAGCTATCTTCAGCCGTAGCAGTGCAGGATATTTCATCAAGACCTGTTGCCATGCTTGAATTTAGCGTCAATGTCGAACCACTTCCCAAAGCAGTACCGGTTGTTGTATTTTCCCATGCATAGGTCAAGATCGGTGTCTCTCCTTCTGGATCTGAGGCACTTACCACACAAGCAAGCGTATCTCCAATCGCAACTGTGGTTTGATCAAAGGACAGAGTGTCAATCGACGGAGGTAAATTGCCTACGGAAACCGTTTGTGTATCGCTTGCCGTACCACCAGAAAGGTCTGTAACGGTTAGTGTGCACGCAATAACATCAGAGGGGGACGCATTGCTTGTATCAAGATCTAGACTGGATGTTGTCGATAAAAGTACACCGGTTGTTTGATTCTCCCACTGATGGCTCTCAATTGGCGTTTCCAAATCATCGTCGGACACACTACCCATACAGGTCAAGGTATCTCCAATATAGGGATTGGATGGAGCGATCGATAAGGAATTGATGCTGGGATCAGTATTGATAATGCTGATCAGAGCACTTGATGAAGTACTCGATATTCCATCGTCGACACCATAGGTGCATGAAACCGTATCTCCAGGAGATACTGACAATGGAGAAAGTGTAATGGAAGCACTGGTTCCCAGCACCACACCGGTTGTTTGATTCTCCCACTGGTAGGACTCCGTGAGGGTATCTCCATCGATATCAGAAGCCGTTCCTGTGCAAACAACGGTCTGAGAAGTCGTTGCTTCACTGGCATCCAGCAAAACCGAATCGATCTGTGGCTCTGTATTGACAACAGAAACAACCGCTTCCACTGAATTTCCATCGTGATATCCATCGTTGGGTGTTACACGTACCATCCACGTATCCCCTCCAATCGTGGCCGTGCTGGGTAATGTTGAGCTGGTATAGGAGGTGAGAGTATTATTTTGAAACCACTCGTAGGCATACGAGATCGTATGACCTTCACTATCGGTGGATCCAGAAGCGATCGCAACAATATCATCATTGGTGTAGGCAACACTCGGTGTCACGGTCAGCATAGGAGCCGTTGGTGGGTCGTTGACCAAGATACTGAGTGAAGAAATATCGCTCAATCCTGTTGAGTCCGTTGCGGTTACCGAAATACTGTGCTGTCCCGCACTCAATGTAGAGACATATACATCCAAGACTCCCGATGCACTCGACCCTTGCGTAGAAAATTCACCATCAACGCTAGATACCCACGAAAGAGCTACTTGACTGGGCAATTCATCTCCATCTTGTACCGTGCCTGAAAAATAAATCACTTCTCCAAGTGCGAAAACATCACCGGCAGTAGGACTTAAAATAGACAAATCAGGTGATGTTCCTACTGAAATCACAACAGAACTGGAACAACGACTCTCCTGTTCATCTTCCACAGCAAATTGAATCGTGTGGGTATCTGGGCTCAAATCCGATGTGGTCAAAATCGCAACACCAGAAGAGTCGATCGTTCCACCTCCCAATTCTCCATCTTTATCAGAGGTCCACATCACGGTCAGGTTTTCAGAAGCAATCTCCGAATCAGATGCGCTGGCTTGAAAGATTATGGGCTCTCCAACCACAAAAGAGTCACCCATAATGGGTGACACAATAGAACATGTCGGCATAGTGTTGGGGCCACCCACCTGAAAGGATATGCTTTTCTCTGTGCTTTTCCCAGAAACATCTGTCACAGATAGTTTTAAAGCGTGATTCCCTTCACTCAAATATAGATACTCTTCTATTTGACCATCTTCGTTAGGGACTGCCGTAGTGGCCAAGACTCCATCAAGTGTACTCTCCCACTGATACGAAAGATCGCTGGATGCATCTTCTGCATCTTGGATCTGTGCGGATAGTAAAAGCAACTGATCCGAATAGTACCGTTCTTGTGCATTGGGAGAGAGAATGCTCACGGTAGGAGCAAAAGAAGGTGCCACCTCTGCTTCTATCTGTGCTATGGCAGCTTCTCCTTCTGGATCGGTCACCTGCACACGCACGAAGGTATCACCTTCTTGCAAGGAAGCTGTACAAACACTTGCACCATCAATACTTGGGTTTTGCTCTTCACACAAGATTCCTTGATCGCTGCTCCATACAACGACCAATTCGTCTGCGCTGTGGTTTTCGTCTTGGATCTGAGCTTGAAAAGAATAACTGTATCCCGATAAAAAATCTTCTCCTGAAGAATGAGACGTGATGGTGGCACTCGGAGCACTGTTGTATACTTTCACAGCCTCTTCAGAAGCACATCCAAGAAGAAAAAGAGAGAAAAACCGCATAATAAAAACTCCACACAAACATATATAGATATATCATATGTCTGTCTGATATACTTTTCAAGCGATCACTAGGGAACTGTGATCGGCGTGTAAATCCAATACATTCCTTCACGAGAAATAAGCTCATACTTCTCCTTCATCGTGTTGCGAATTTTTGGTGTAAAACGATCTCCAGATGGAGTTAGAGAGACATTTACATTGAGATCAAAAAGTAAAATAAGAAGAGCAAAATTCTGTTTTTCTATCGCATCGATAAGAGGAGTATCCGACCACAACCCTTGATTGGAAAACTGGGAAAACTCAAAGGGTTGAATCCAAATATCTCTGCCACTGGTGACCGTAAAATTCATGTCTTCACTGAGAATCGGTCCGGGAAAAGAAGGAAGGTTGCGCTCAATATTGTGCATTGCATCACGCTCCCAATCTCCTCGATATGAAGTGAACACGCGCACAGATCGAGACAGAAGCTTGTCTCCATGAAGAGCAAAGGGATCGAGAAAAGAAAAAGGAAGCTTCGATGTCCAACTCATAAATGTTTCCCAACCATCAGAAGACTTGGCCGTGAATCCACCATTTGGTTTGGGTGCTCGATACCAAGGAATATGCAGACATTGCTGCCATCCAATCAATCCCGCAAAACACACGCCTATGGAAATCCACAAGCCACGATTCCCTGAAAGTTTCACACTCCCCATACCGATGGCGACCAAGATCGAAATAGCAACCCACAATTCCATTAGATAATTGAGACTGGCTCCAATTTTCCCAACAGTCATGGAAACAATCAGTGCACAGGTTGTATAGAGTATCAAGACAGGCCTTTCTCTCCATACGGACCAAATACCGAGCACAATAGCCGGTATAAACGCATGATACAAATCCCACATCGTAGTGAAGAAAAAGAGTGTATTACTCCATAAAAATTCATTGATGTTGGCCTCAACCAAGTGCATATATGCATGCCCACCACTCCAAAAGGACAGACATAATAATCCTACAATACCACACACAAGATAGGTGAAAATCAAACGCAAAGATAGATCTCGGTGTTTCCAAATCGTGATGAACAGAATGCTTACAAAACTCGCAATCATGGTCTGTCTTGTAAATGCGGCACTCAGGCATAGTATCGCAATGATGGTCATGTTCGATTTCGTTTTCTTCCAAGAAGGCTCTAAAAACAACCACAGTGCCAGTACATTGAAAAAAACAGCAAGCGTATCTACGCGTAATAAAGAGCCCCACATCCATATGACATGACTGGAACAATAGATCATTGCTCCCAACAATCCTTGCCAAACCACAGCTGTTTGTACAAATACAATTCGAGCGATAAGGCCAGCTGTACCCACGGTTAAGATGACATTTAAGAGTCTTCCTTGCCAATATGTCGGTTGCATCGCATCGATGAGCAATGAATTGAGCAGGGAAAAGAACGGGGTGTAATTGGACTCTAAAAAAGGAGAGACTTCCCAAGAGGGATAGATCTCTTTTCCTTGTGCAATCCGAACTGCACGATTCAGCTCTGGAGCCTCCACATAATCGACAGACCACGGATACGTAATCACCTCAAAAGAATGAATAACGAACGCGAACGCATACAATCCAAACCCCACAAAAAGAAAGATCTGAAGGCTACGAAGTAGGAAAAGTGGAATACGTGTGGTGTTCATGAAAAGAGATCTATCCCTCTTGGGAAGTCTCTCCTTTTTTAGAGTCCAATTACACCCCGTTCTTTTCCCTGCTCAATTCATT
>NYTD01000005.1 GCA_002683315.1 Deltaproteobacteria bacterium
TTGCACAGGAACATGACGCACGAAACCATCTGCTCCCATTTTGGGGATGGATCCCAAAATCAAAACGAATGAACGAGTGGAAGAACGAAAATTCTCTATTCGATGGACAATCTCTTCTGGCTCAACCATTCGTCCGTACCCATATTCACCACATGCCATGTCCCCTTGAACAGGGCCTACAAATTGGATCCCATCGCGCATGAGTTGTTGTACATTTCTTTGCGTAGCATGATGCTCCCACATCCGCACATTCATGGATGGGACTACAATAACAGGCTTGTCTGTAGCCATAAGAATGGTGCTCACCAAGTCATCAGCAATACCATGAGCCATCTTCGCCAATATATTTGCGGTGGCAGGAACAACCACAACAACATCTGCTTGACGAGAGAGCTCAATATGTCCCATTTCTGCTTCGTCTGTCAAAGAGAACAAGGCTGTGTATACATGATCTCCACTCAACGATGCCACAGAAAGTGGAGTAACAAACTCCTGTGCGGACCTGGTCATCGCACAACGAACTGCGATTCCTCTTTTTCGCAATTCTCGGATCAACAAAAGTGATTTATATGCTGCGATTCCTCCACAGATGAGAAGTAAAACTCGAAAAGGTGAAGATGTATTAGACAAAACAAAACTCTCATTACTTGAAAAATATTAATGGCTGGAAATAACCCAATCTCGACATGTGTTCTATTACGTAAAACCACAGTGTTCTTCATAATATGATTCCGGTAAAACACACACCGGTCAGATTAACACAATTCTTTTTGTGTACTCCATAGAATGAAACGATATATACTTTCGTACGACCTTTCCATAAGATATCCTATGAATTCTCTTCCCAAGCACATTCTTCAACATCCCAAGCTTATTCCAGAATATCGCCCCAATGTTGCAGCTCTAATTATACGAAATGATGGAGCACTTCTTTGGTGTGAAAGAAGCAAACCTCCACATTTATGGCAGTTCCCACAAGGAGGTGTCGATAAAGGAGAAACAGAGAAAGAAGCTCTTTTTCGAGAATTAAAAGAAGAGCTTGGATTGCTACATCCACAGCAAACAGTTGAGATCATCAAAAAAAGAGAGCGACGAGCTCGGTACACCTTTCCAGTTAGGATTATTGAGCGCTATCTCAATAATGGACAACCATCCTATATCGGACAAGAACAAACATGGTTCCTTCTTCGCTTCATCGGAACAGATGAAGATATCAACATCAACTTCGAGGGAAAAAACAGTGAGTTTCGTTCTTTTTTTTGGGGGGGAATTGAACACTTGTCACGCGCCCAATACTACAAACGAAAAACCTATAGAAAACTATTTGCTGAATTTTCCATCTCTTAGCCCTGAGTTTTTATGATATTAATAGCAACCCTTTTCTTTGACGCTTTTGCAGAGCCACTAACTTGTGCAAAAATTCAAGAGATAAACGATTCCAATCCCATACATGTCGTACAAAGACAGATCCAGACTCACGGTACAGAAGAGACAGTATCCGAATGCCTAAATAAAAAAGGGCTCTCTAATCTCCTACCAAAAGTGGATGCAGATCTTATCTCTCCAGAGCACTATACTGCGCGAGTAGAATCTACAAAGGGAGACTTTTTGATCGAAGTGCATCGTTCTTGGGCACCATTCGGTTCAGATAGATTCTACACGCTCACAACAAAAGGCTTTTTTACAGACATCCCGTTTTTCCGAGTCATTAAAGGCTTTATGGTACAATTTGGGATCCACAGTGCTCCACTTGTCAACCAAAGTTGGAGAAGCAAGCCCATACAGGACGACCCTTCTGGTCAATCCAACCAGCGCGGAACCCTTTCTTTTGCTACCGCAGGACCAAACACTCGTACAACCCAGTTGTTTATCAATACAGCCAACAACGATAACCTTGATGCTATGGGGTTTACTCCAATCGGAAACATCATCCACCGTCCCAGTAGTCCTGGAATGGAAGTTGTGGATCGACTCTTTTCTGGATACGGTGAAGGACACCCTTCAGGAAGAGGCCCTTCTCAAGATCTATTACAAAATATGGGTACTGAATTCCTCAAAGAACATTATCCGTATCTTGACTACATCAAAAATATCCAAATATGTACGCATTCCAATCCGATTACTCCAGATCAATGCCGTTCATAAATCGATCTGTCCCAATTCTCCTCGCTTATACTTCAGTAAGACGAGTTTATTGAGCACCCTATCTGACATCGCCAAAGATGAAAACAAATCCACTGGTTCTTGTAAAGGACTTCCTTGGATAAACCATTTTTTTTGCGGGCTCTGCATGGACTCTTTTCCCCACACCGATCCATTATACAAACCAATAAATTGGATCTGTTTGTCCCATGCGTGAGGAAGATCCTCTCTAAGACCGACATAAAAGATCGGATCGTGACCGGGTATGGTGTACCCTCCCATACCATCATCGACACAGGTCAACCAATGGGCATCCAACCCCTCTCTTTTCTGTGAAATCTTGATATCAATATGTAGATAACGAACATCATCATTTTGGGGTTTTGTTCGACAAACGACACCACTTCCACAAAAGATCGCTCCTACACTTCCCGGTGCTATTCGTTTGCTTCCAATCGTTGCTGTATCTATGATCAATCCACCATTCGATTCTTCTTGAACCCAAAAAAAGGAAGTATATCCGGCTTGTGGTCGGGCAAAAGAATTATTGCTTTGATGGATCACGGATACACTTAAAAATGGATCCATCACCTGCTTAATAATGGCTGGAGCAATACGATATGCGTGAAATCCATCAGTTTTTTGTTCGCTCGCTTTTAACACAATAGTCCTTATTGTTCGATCGTTTGTTTTTTTGCGCTATAATAATCTTATTGTGGGCAAAAAAATTATTTTTTTTGATTCATTTGGAGAACCAATGAAAAACGCTATTCTATTTTCTTTTTTTCTTACAGGCTGTACACTTGGTCTAGATGCCAAATATCATCTTCCAGATGAACCAGACGATGATACCACATCTCAACCTTCAGACGAACCAAGTGCACAACCCGCAAATGAACCGAGCTCTCAACCCTCAAGTGAACCGAGTGCACAACCCGCAAATGAGCCGAGCTCTCAACCATCTTCTTCGGAAAACCCCAATCTTGGAGAATGCGGTGATGGTATCGATAATGACAATGATGGTGTAACAGATTGTCAAGATACTGACTGTACGGGTGCTCCAGTATGTGTGGACAACGACAATGATGGATACTCTGCAGTAGATGACTGTAATGACTATAACGACAGCATTAATCCTGGAGCCAGTGAAATCTCCGATGATGGGATTGATCAAGATTGTGATGGTCAAGACGAAACCACCAACAGCAACGGAGGTGGTGGAAACGGAAACCCTACTACGGAAGATTGTTCTAATGGTATCGATGACGATCAAAATGGCATGACCGATTGCGATGACTACATGTGTATTCTTGAGCCTGTATGTATGGAAGATTGTTCCAATGGTATCGATGATAATGGCAATGGGATGACCGATTGCGATGACTATATGTGCATCCTTGATCCTGCTTGTAGTGGATCCTCCAATGGCACCGATGCCGATTCTGATGGATATGACTCCATCGCTTCAGGTGGAAATGACTGCGATGATTCTGACTACTATACATACCCTGGAGCAGGATATCTAGAAATCAACTACAACGATTGTATGACCGATGCCGACTTCGACGGCTACGGAGATGATAATCCTCTGTTTGGTGTAGTGGCTGGAACCGATTGCGATGACACGAGCTACTATACCAATCCTGCGGCATATGACTTTATGGTTGATGGAATCGATCAAGATTGTGATGGGGTCGATGGACCAAGTCAAAACACTGGTGTCGATGCCGATAACGATGGGTATGACTCCATCGCTTCAGGTGGAGACGACTGCGACGACAATGACTCGTACACTCATCCCAACGCAGCCTACTGGGATGGACCAGACTGCATGACAGACTATGATCAAGACAACTATGGCGATGAAAATCCAAATTCAGGTGTAACGCCCGGTACAGACTGCAATGATTCTGACTACAGCATTAATCCCGGAGCATACGACTACACGACTGATGGAATCGATCAAGATTGTGATGGGGTCGACTATGGCTCGACCAGCACTGGCTGTTCATCCACAGAAATAGAAGACTGCAATGGAAACTGTGCTCCCACGAGCTGGCTCGGAGATAACTACTGCGATAGCGGAAATTTTACGCATATGGGCAACCCTATCGATTTCGACTGCGCACAACACAACTACGATGATGGCGACTGTACTCCTGCTACAACGACATGTGCCTCTTATGAGATTGAAGACTGCAATGGAAATTGTGTTCCCACATCATATCTTGGCGACGGAGTCTGTGACAATAGCACATACTACGATCTCGACTGTGCACAACACAACTATGATGACGGGGACTGTAGCAGCACAACTCTTCCGACAGAATGCTGCTTTGATGTGTACATGTATGACAGTTCTTATGATGGGTGGCACGGTTCATATCTTCATGTATACGAAGACAATATATGGGCTTCTCAGCACACGCTCACCACTGGAGGGTATGGGATGGAAACAGCTTGTGTTCCTTATGGAAGTCGCTTTGATCTAGCATTCAGCGACACAGCGAACACTCTGTCTGGTATGTATGACAGTGAGATTACCTACGATCTATACGATAGTGATTACAACCTCCTTATTTCCGAATCCGATCCTCCCAATGGAACAAGACATACAGAATATTACGTCACCTGCAACTAGTTTCACTTGTGCATATTCTCAAAAAATTAACCTTCATCATTGGCTGGTTTGGGCTCTATAAAGTAGCATGGGTTTGCGCTATTCTCGGTGGAGGAGTTCACGGTCACCCCATTGTTTCCGCCCTTCCAATGCTCATATGGAGTATGGCGTGGATTTTCTTTCAACCCAATCGAAAAGCCAATACCATCATGGCTATTCTTGCTGGACTCTGTGGTCTTTTATGGGATTCTGGACTCGTAATTACGGGAGTGATGGAATTTCCTGTTACTGCACAAGCCCTATGTCCTTCTCCACCATGGATGATTTCATTATGGATTAGCTTTGGTGCCATCACACATGCTAGCTTTCATAAAATGTATGGGCGGTACTTTTGGGCTATCGTTATTGGTGGAATAGGAGGTCCGATGGCCTATTGGGGAGGAGTTGCAACCGATGCGCACATCATCTCATCATCAAAAGAATTATTTTTGGGAATGATTGCTCTTGAATGGGCTATTGCATTCCCCTTTCTTCTTTGGGCCGGACAAAAGATGCAACTCAAATATGCTTCGAACACATTGTCAGCATAATAGGCTTATCGGAAATATAGTTGACCGTCCTACCACGGATGTCAACCATCGACTTGAGAACCCTATTCACACCATATACGAGTAAACCTCTCGTAAAAAATCATATGAAATATGCAGCGTGGAACACCACATCTTTTCTAGATTTTGCTACTCAAAAAAATCGATGGACAGCAAAAAAGATTCTCCGAGTACATCTTCTCCAATCACTTCTCGTGACCCCAGTAAAAGCCATGTTTCGTCTTCGTATTGATGAACGTCCATCGATATACCAGTCCAAGCTCCTTCTCTTGCACCATATAATAACGCATGACCCTGACCAGAAGTATAACTCCCTTCCAAAGGCCCTAGAAATAAGGAGACTCTCCCTTGCTCCGGAGCCGATACTCCATATCTTTTCGCCGAAATAATCACTTCACCAAAACCATCACCATTCAGATCTTGCAGTCCAAGCGCCTCTCTTCCAAAATTTTCCTCTATCGATTCTCCGTATATCGATGCATGAGAATCTAGTAAAGAGATATCTCCCGGTTCCAAATCGACCAAGATATGCGCCACCCCCTGATCATGGGTTAATGTGTCATCCAAAACATCAGCAAACTGAGAAGCGAGCAATATGTCATCTGTACCATCTCCATTGATATCAGGAACAGGGCTCAATGTAGAACCAGATTGACTTACCTCTTGGAATCCATCAATTCGGATATCGGCTTGCTCTAGAGACAAAGTACTGTCGATTGGGCCAAAGAAGATGAATGTACGCCCAGCATTTCTTTGTGTTGTATCAAATCGATATGCATTGATGGCTACATCAAGTACACCATCTCCATTCACATCACCAGCAGAGGAGACTTCATAGCCAAGATTTTCATCTGCATCTCCAAATAACACAACATCTGCTGTGGAAAGAGAAAGATCTCCTTCATTCTCTCCACCAAAAACAATGTACGCAGCTCCTCCTTCTGGAGCGATTTGATCGTATTCATATGCTCCGATAACAACATCGGATTGACCATCTCCTGTAACATCACCCAAATTATCTATAGAATATCCTGCATTACTACCCAAAGAACCATACCAAAGAGCATCATATGAATCTTCTAACGATACATTTTCCTCTATCGGTCCATGGACTAGAAATACTGCACCTCCATTTTCACCACCCAAGTTACTTCGATCCAAAGAAAAGAGAAGATCATCTTGTCCATCTCCATTCATATCCGAAGAAATAACACTCCCTCCACCAAGCACCAGGTCCGGTAGCAAAATTCGATGCGAAGCATCTGATGAGGAAATCTCTCCACTCAAAGGTCCTTCAAAAATATGAAATGAAGAGACACCACTCGATGTCAATGTTGTTGTTGGAGAATGAGTGACTACATCCAAAACCCCATCTCCATTGGAATCAACCAGTGTTCCACCAACTCCAAGTGGAAATAAAACATCGGATCGAAGCCATGATTGTGCATCATTGACCGTATAAAAGCATGCTTCATTATCGATTAAACCATCACAGTTTTGATCTATTTCATCTCCACATTGCTCAATCGCTTGGGGAAAGATCTCATTATCATCATCATTACAGTCACCACCATCAAGTACGTATCCATCTGGAATAGAACAAGCATACACCTCTTCACCTCCAAATCCATCTCCATCTCCATCCAAAAAGAAAACTTCACCTGCAATATCTACAGGATCTATGTCACCATCACAGTCGTTATCTACACCGTCACATTCTTCTTGTGCATCTGGATTGATCAAGGGATTTGCATCATCGCAATCTCCTTGTGCTGCGGTAAACCCGTCTCCATCTGCATCAATATTGAGACCAGAATCTTGGACAGAGACTTTACCTGTACGACAAGCAATAATTGAAATAAACAGCAACATCACGCTCCCCACAAAAGAAAGATCCACTCAATATGGAATATTCTATATTTCGTCAGAAAACTACCATTCTTTCAGTATTTTTTGAATATGCTTTCGATGAGAACGAGTCGCGCCATCACCACCAAAAAATATAGGTGGTTCAGAGAGAGATTTGGCGAGTCGTAAACCATGAGCCACCGCAGCAGAATCTGTTCCTCTATCCAAATAGCTGTATAGTCCCATCAAATCTTGAACGTAGTATAATTGTAGATTCTTGCGCTCGTCTGAGATCGTTCCCCATCTGTCATCACTAAATATGGCAAGAGTCAACCGATCGATAAGATCGTGGGCCGTCATCGTACCACCATATACTTGCGCATCGGAGAGACGCTGCATCACCGACAAATTCAGCAAACGGAACAAAACATACGACTGCTCATTTAGGATCTGATCATGGATTTTCGGATCCTCTGAATTTCCAAAGAATCCAAATCCTCGACGCTGATTTTGAAAATAGGGAATGAGTTCTGCTGGAGGTTGTAGAGCCCCATCTGCAAAAATCTCTTCACACAGCAGATCAAGAGCCCGCAACTGTTCTTCTTTTGAAACTGGAGTTAAGGGTTGCTTCCCTTCTACAAATTGCTCTGTCACACCGCGTTCGACATGAATTCCTCCCACCAGAGGAGGTAGACGAAGCAGGGCGCCAACTTTCATGTACCGAGCAAGATAGAATCCTCGCTTTACTCCCTCCCATGATTCACCTTCTTTTCGAAATGTATCCATGATGCGCTCTTGTAGAGAATCGAAAATTTCGATTTGCTGATCTGTCCATCCGACCAAATCGGAAGACAAATCACCGACATTGGTTCGCGGATCGATACCTCCAAATGCAGAGCGCATATCATCTGCATCGTTACCAAAGGTTAATTTGGGTTCCAAACTTTTGGCGAGCAGATCTTTTTGACGTTTGGCTTCCGCCTTCGGATCGCGCAAAGAGGGAGTATATCCAAATTCGATCGCCCAATGATCATATAGACCTGGAACGTCGGAGAAGAATTTACCCTGCTTGACTCCTTTGGGAGCAAGATTAATGGGAGTATAGTCCATAACAGAAGGAACCAATCCTTCTTTTTGCGCTCGTTCAAAATCATGCAATTCTTCTAGGGATATTGAGGAACTCGATTTCATGTTGTGACTGAGCCCCAATGTATGTCCTACTTCATGCTGCACCAAGTGCTGTATCGCTTCNTTGAGTAAACGCTGTTTTTCTTCNGCNGGCCAACCTTTCGCTTCGATAAAAGACATNCCAGCAATCACGTTTGCCTGTAAATACGCACCGTGCATGCAGTTCTCGACATTTTCTTCTTCTTTGCTCAACAAATTGGAAAAGAGCTTCGTCATATCTACACGATTGAGCATGTACACATATTCCAACATGATATCGGCACCAATAATCTCACCCGTTCTTGGATTGCTAAAGCTTGGTCCATATCCTCCAAAAGGAGGACGAGGAGATGCAGTCCAACGCAAAACATTGTATCGGATATCTCCTGCATCCCATTTTGCATCATCGGGCTGTTGTTTGACCACAATAGCATTTTTGAAACCAGCTTTTTCAAAGGCCTTATTCCAAGCAAGAACACCTTCTTTGATCGCATCTCGATACTCAACAGGGGTGGTATTTTCCATCCACCAAACAATCGGCTTCACCGGCTCGGAAAGCTCTGCACTCGGATTTTTTTTGACGAGATTCCAGCGATTGATCATATCGCGATATGGTGTAAAAGAATCGGACGTTTGATCATCGACCATATCCAAAAAGTAGCCTACGCGAAAATCATCAAATCTTGGTTGATAGTCGCTTTCTGGAAGATCGATAAAACTGTGCTGCAACGTGATGTGTACATTTCTCGCATCGGTCACTTCCATTCCTCCACCATATTTTGGCTTTGATTTGTGGAACACATACTCCACCACGGCATCCGTATTTCGCTCATAATTATTTAGTGCCAAAATACGAGAACGATCTTCGGACAAAGACCCCAAAGAGAACCCTTCTCTGTCACGAGAATATTCGAGACGAGTTAGATCTTCACTGAGTAGAATCGGATCAAATTCGATGAGGTATAACTCATCTCCCTCTACTTCTTGTGTTGCCTTAATACTTGCTGATACAAGAACAGAAGGCGAAATATTGCTATCTTCAGCACGCTTGAGTGGACTCTCTGGATCAAAATAAAAATGTGTATTTTGTGCTACAAAATCAATCCGATCATAATACTTCTCAAGCTCTATCAAAGCAGTCGAACGAAAAGCTCCTCGAAATGCACCTGCTGCAACCACACCATTTTCGGTGTATGAGAAATATAAGAATTCCTTGTCAAGCTGAGATTGACGGATCTCCATGAGAACAGCACCTGTTTCATCATCTCTATATAGTGGAAAAAGTCCCTCTATCTTTTCTTTCCCTTCTATTTCCTCTGCATAGATGTCTTCTTCTTTCTCTTCTTTCTCTTCTTCATCACCAAAAGCAATCGCCCCGAAAAGCATCCATAAATACAACATCTTATTTCTCCTTTGATTCTTCTCAAACTATTTATAACGCACTCATGAAAAAAACTCCCACTTTACTGAATACCTCAATCCATCAAAACACGTCGTAAAAATGCTCAAATCATAGATTAAACAATGATTTCAATATCAATATCCCCTGTGTGTAGAAAATAAGAAGGGTGTCTGCAATGCGATCGTTCACCTGTCCAAAACACAAAAAACATCGACCTGCTCTAAAGTACTTCTCTTCGATTATAACGTTCTCTATACATGCGTCTTGTGGTCTCACAACATTCATAAACATTGGTAAGGAACGTTACAGACAGTTCCATCTGGTCCCCAAACTTGATCACCATTCTTCTCTTAAGAATAGGCTTTGTGACAAAGAGGGAAACAACAGCTCCTACATTCTACGCCAGAATAAAAACGAACTATGTTGTGACAGGATGTTTGTGGGGTGTACGATGATAAGTTTCCTATTTTTGGCCGCGTGTTCCGAGTATGATATCAATCGAACGATTGATAAAAGTAATCCTGGAGAAGATACCGCTTCTTCGATCTTGGAACCTGAAGAAGAGATTCCTGTCACTGAACCAAGTGAGGAAGATACCGGATTTGAAGATCCGATCGATGAAGGTATTCCCGCTGCTACAGAGGTTATGTATCTTCATACATCCAATCTGTTGTATAGCTGGGACGAAGACGGAAACATCGATACAATCGGTCAGTTTTACATCCAAGATGATTACGCTCCAAGTATCACCGATCTCGCCATCGACCTTTCCGGAAAGATGTACGCAATATCCAACAGCGGTTTGTATAAAGTAGATCCCAATGATGCTCGACTTGAGTTTGTATGCACCATGGATCAATATCTTGTTGGACTAACCTTCCTTGCTGATGGTCGTCTTCTTGCCGCTGGAGATTCTATTCTTTGGGTCGATCCCAACAGCTGTGCGCGAGCCGTATTTGTAGAAAATGAAGACTATCAGACTTCTGGAGATATCGTCGGTCTTCCAGATGGAAACCTATACTGGACAGTACGAGGAAATGGTGGTGGAGACGAGTTGGTTCGCGTCAATGGTATCACAGGAGAAACGGAGTATATCGGTGTCATTGGAACCACCAACCTGTGGGGCGTTGGATACTTCAATGACGTATTGTATGGATTTTCAAGTACGGGCACGATTGTGCATATCGACCCCAATACAGCCTATGCATTCCATGAAGAACAAACACAAGGTCAGTACTGGTGGGGAGCAACATCTAATCCTGTATACTGGGAACGATAGACATGACTCCAGAACAGCTAGCGCAAGGACAACTTGATGCATACAACGCACACGATCTCGATGCGTTTTGTTCTTTTTTTTCCGATGATATCCGTGTATTTGATGCACATACCGGAGAGGTTCTTTTCTCTGGCAAGAAATTATTTCGAGAAAGATATACAAAAACCCTTTCTAATTCCAAGCTTCACTGCACACTCATTAACCGAATGGTACAAGAGAATATTGTCATCGATCAAGAATCGGTTGTCGGTCTAAGTGAAGATGTAACTCACGCTATCGCTATTTATCATACAAGTAATCACGCGATCTGCGAGGTACACTTTTATTGATTTTGAATCCTATTCCTCCAAAATCACCAGACGAAATCCACCAGCATCATACCGATCTCCAGGATATACATCTCCGCGCATCCCTACACGAACAAATGCGGGATTGATATTCCAAAAACCTCCTCTTGCAACTACGGTATCACCATTACTTGGCCCTTCTGGATCTGTGGGAACATACGATTCTTCGTAGTCTCCATACAAGTCATGCATGACTTCCCAAACATTTCCATGCATATCGTACAAACCAAAACCATTGGGCATAAGCTGTGCAACCTGTTTGATACCATACGTTGGTTGATTGGGCTGTCCGTTATTTACACAAAACCAACCTATATCTGCAAGTGCCGTTCCGTCTTGCAATGTGAGTGAATTCCCACAATCATACTCTTCTCCTGCAATCAAATCTGCTCCCCCGTTTGGAGTCCAAAATGATTTTTCTGTCCCGGAACGAGCAGCGAATTCCCATTCAGCCTCTGTAGGAAGTCGATATCCGTTGCAGGAATACGGCGACATTGCAGAAGAGCAAAACCAACTCTCTTCTTCTTGCGAGCAAGTATAACATTCTTGTTTTCCCGCTTCTTGAGAGAGGATATTCGCCATTCGCGCAGCCTCATACCATGTCATGCTTTCTATCGGACAGTCCAATCCGCACTCATTATTGGTTCCGTTGGGTCCAAAAGCAGCTGGATTAGAGCCCAAAACTGCTGAGAACTGACGCTGTGTCACCTCAGTAGTCATGATATAAAAATTATTTGAAAGCGTTACTTGATGCTGCTGTTCGTTATTCTCTCTCCCAACCTCATCATCAGGAGAGCCCATTAGATATGTGCCTGAAGGAATATGCATCATTGAGATGCCGTATGGACCACATACATCTCCTACCTTGGTTGGATCTGTATCTGAATCATCACAGTCTTGAGCATTAGAGACATGACCTGCCGGCGCAGACTGTGATGATGCAGAACCGGCTC
>NYTD01000006.1 GCA_002683315.1 Deltaproteobacteria bacterium
GTAGGAGTAACAAAAGCAGGAAATCGGCCAGATAAAACCAAATGGTTTTTGGCTCGTGTCATTGCTACGTACAGAAGCCGAAGCCGCTCAAATATGGCCACATTTTTTTTTCTTTCCAGCTCTTCTCCATATCGAAGAGTTCTCATCCCTAACAAAGCAAGTTCGTTTGTGTTGCCGATTTTGCCACTATAAAAATTATCGGCATACGAATTACCTGAAGAACGATGCAGTTCAAGAATATATACATGAGAGAAATCTAGTCCCTTTGACTTGTGAATAGTCATAATCTGTACGGCATCTTGATTGGGGTCTGCTGGTCGAGCCTCTTCTTCGTCCAACCCATCTTGAATCGCATGAGAAATCATATCCAAGACTCTATTCCAATCTCCTTTGTGCTCTTCAAGATTTTTTTGGATGGTGTAAAAGAATCGATCAAGATTGGCCAATCGATAATTTCCTTGGTACGCACGAACCTCAGAAAAAGAGAATCCAATATACGATCTAATTTTTGCTATCAAAGCATCAGCAGCAAGAGAGTTTTTCTCTATACGTAGCTTCCTGATGGTTCGCAAAAAGTGGCACACACTTTCCATCCAATTTTGCATATCGTAGTACCCTTCGATACCCGAAGCCAATCGGTTAATCTGAGGTTGCAAAGAGCGTAATTTGTGTTCCATCAACGTGTATTCTTCTATACTGAGAAATTCTAAATACGAGAAAACCTCTGGAAAACCATGCCTCCACAGTAAAAATAATGCGGCATCTGGAATTGCCACCATGGAAGATCGTAGTGCAGCGATTAACGAGATCTGATCAAGAGGAGAAAAAATACTCGCGAGCAGTGCATATGCCTCCATAACCTCTCTACGTCGATAATAATTTTTATCTCTGGTTACAGCATACGGTATCTGATAGCGTTTAAATGCATCCAAAAAACGATCTAGATTTGTTGTACTTCGAAAAAGCAACGCACATTCTTTCCATGAAACTTGATCACTTTGATGCAATGAAACAAGCTCTTGTGCTATTGCTTCTGCCTCTTCCTCCAATGCTTCCGTAGCAGAAATAGAAGAAATAAGCTTTGATGCTTCTTTTATTGACTCCACCTGATTTAACTGTGTACAAATGGATTCAGGCCAGGCATTCCACACCTCAACACAAGGCTCGATACTTCCTTCATGTTCCCGCATACAGTCAAGAGATACAAAGGAAGCTTGATACTTTGCCACTGTATTCATATACCCTGAAAAAGTATCTTCTACAGCATTGAGAATACCGGGCAAAGAACGAAAATTTGCAGAAAGACGCCAAGATCTTCCCCTCATACCATTACTGCTTTGAAAAGTCTCTATCTTAGATGTAAAAGCAAAATATGAAGAGATATCTGCGTTTAGCCAACCATAAATTGACTGTTTGGGATCTCCTACAATAAACAGCTTGGGATAATCACGATTTGACTGTAATCCTAAGGTCTCTATAATATTGCATTGATCAATACTGGTGTCTTGAAATTCATCGACCAGAAGAAGATCTATCCCTTGCCGTAATTGCTCTGCAATATCTTGATTTTTCTGTAGTAACATGGCTGTCTTCATCAGAAGATCTGAGAAGCTCACAATACCTTTCTCTGTAAGTTTGTTTTGTATCTTGGGGATAAGGGCATTGAACATTTCAACTGCATACACCATAAGTGCAGGACGATAATACTTTAATTGATCCAAGTATGGTCTTAGAGACATACAATAGGCAGCAACGTTTTCTCTTTCCTCTTCCGTGAGTTTTTTACTCACGTTTGACGGTTTTGACCATTTCCTGATACGATCGATGGTCTTTGGATTTTTTTGTACCCACAACCTGATATTTTCTTCATGCTCGTGTCGACCTTGAACACTGTGTATGACCGAAATACCTTTATTAAGTATCTCGCAAAGTTCATTCAAAGAAGCCATCTCATGCTGATGAGTACTTCTTTTTGTCACAGGAACCTTTGCAAAGAATGGGTCCAACAGCTGGATAATATCAATCACCTCACCATATGTACTGGAGAGATTTTTCTGCGTGATTGGATTCGGAAATAGAGTCTCTTTGGACTTAACTGCGAAAATCAGATCATCACGTACTTGTTCCAACGAGATCCCTGCTTCAAAAATAGTTCGAATACCACTATTCGTACTATTTCTTAGCTGGTCATGGAAATAACGAACCAAAACATCATGTACAACTCGCTTGGACATACTTCCATCTGCATCAATGTCAAAATGAGGATGTAAGTTTGCCTCTAATGGATGAGATTTGAGAATACTTCTACAAAATGAGTGAATGGTGCTAATCCTCATCTGATCAACCACACCAAGCATGAGCTGTGCTCTTTGTTTGAGAAGAGGGATCGGCATACTCAGATCAACGACTGAAAATCCGACTACTGGATCTTCTTTTTCAAAACGACTCAAAGCAATCAAAGCGATTCCAAGTCTATCAACCATTTCCTCTGCAGCTGCCTCTGTAAAAGTAATGGCCACCACTCGATGCATCAAAGCAATCGCAAATTCATCATCTGTCGGAAATAGGTTGCTATCGTGACCTTCCCATCCTTTTTGTAAAATCCAGTGTAATATTCTTGCGATCAATGTTGCTGTTTTACCTGAACCAGCACCAGCTTCAAGGGTTATATGATCTTGAAAATTGGTTTGACATGCAATACGAATATTTTGATCGCTTATCATTGCACTTCTCCAATATTCCATACTTTTTTCATGACAAAATCTCTCCATGTTCGTAATCTTATGGAAACATCTACACTTGTTTTCTGTGTACCAATGGATTCAGGCTGTTCTTTTGAGCATGACTCTAAGATACGCTTTCGATATCCCGAATCATGAAAACGACACGCTCTTTGAAAATTACAGTGTTTGCACCAATCATTCGTTGAGTGTGGAGCTCTATTCTTTCTTCTTGTAAGTCTAGGAAAATTAACCCCCAAAACTTGTCCCAAAGAAGCAGCCCATAGCGTACGAGCAAACACTGAAATGGCTTCTTCATCATCATGAGTGATAGAAAATCCTCTTAGAGAAAGATCGGTACTAATATCAGGTTTGAGGTATAGCAGTTTCCCTGTTGTCCCTTGTAACTCTGGCCACTTTTGCTGTAGTGCTTTGTAAGACGCAACATATGCTGCCGGCTGTAATTTTTTCCCATGTTTCATTTCTTTTAGCAAAGCCAATCTCTTCTCTTTCTCTCCTTCTTTACTTTTCGGTATTCGACCTGTTTTGTAGTCCAAAAGAGATAAGACATTAGACTCGCAATCCATGTCGACTCGATCAGCCTTAAAAAGAACACGGATCGCAATTGGGTCTTCACTTCCTTGTGAAAGAGAGAAGCAATCCATTCTCTCTGGACAAACACTTCCTCCTTCTGCGTGTGCATACACGTAACTATCTCCTTCAAGCTCAGCCCCCAAACATGAAATGCCTTCTTGAAATTCAAGGCTCTTTTCTATTTCCATATACGGTAGGGACATTTTGAATGCAACGTCGTTTGATTTTGGCCAAAGCTGCTGATCATGAAACATCTGATTTTTGCTTTGTTCTACCAATTGGGATTGTATTTTTTGTTCGTTCCAAATCACTTCAAAAGGCTCTGGAGGGAAAAAATCTTCTAAATTTTGAGATTCTGGTTGTTTTCCCAAAGGACTTTGCACATATACAAATTGTTCCAACGCATTATGTACTATATTTCCCAATGTATTGGCTCGAAGCTGTGGAAGGGTTTTCTGTGGGTCTTCCGTGTGCTCAGCCCTCAGCAAACGTTCCAAAAAATTTCTCCACGGACATGAGAAATACTGTTCCACGCGCGTAATAAAATTGCTGTGGTCAATATGTAACGTGTCTGGAATGGGGTCTACTGGAGCAAAAGGATCTTCTGGTATTGCACCACTCAAAGGACCTAAACCCGTCATTCCACCCAAAGGACCAATCCTCTTATGTACACTTGAATAAGGAGGAGGATATAATTCCAGAATGCCTTCCATTCGTCCCATTATCACTTTCTCTATTCTTTCCTTCTTTTGATGATCAGATAATTCTGGATATAAGTCCACCCAAAAGCGCTGCGCATATAGAGAAAGTGCATTTGCATATGTATCTTGTTCCCCATGAATACCACTAAGCAAAATTCGATCATAAAGAGGTAATACTTCGTCTTGTCTGGCTCTTGCATACAATGATCGAGCCATCTTGACTTTATCGTTGGGAAAAGCAAGCAGAAGACGTCGAATTAGCGGAGATACTGTGGATGCTTGCCCCAACTCATCTGTCAAAACCCATGACAAATGTGCACTCGAACATGCTGAAAACAAAGAATATAAGCGGTGACGTTCATTTAGGTACGATGATTTCCGTGTTCTCAAAGCCGGTAAAACCGTCTGTAACCTTCCTCGGATATCCTCTGTAAGTAGTGGGTCTGATGGGAATTGACCTGGAACCTCTCCTTTATTCAAACCGAGCATAAAAATATGTTCGGAAAAGATTCCACTACTCTCTTCAAGTGTTGTCAATAAAATGACTGGCTCGTCATGAGTATTACTTCCAAAGACTTCTGTCCCAAAAGGTCCTATCTCAACTGTAAATACAGATAAAAAATCTTGGTATGTTAGCGAATATCCTTTGTAGATGATCTGTTCTATACGAGTCAGAGCACAATGAATCGCTCTCCATTCTTCACTACGCTTTGACCACCCCAAAACAAGACAGATCTTCTCTAACACTGCACGATATGAGTGGTCTTCTATACTTTTATGAAGATTTTTTATAAGTGACAATAAAGCCAAGCATTGTGCTTGCATATATTTCAACAATTGAATGGGGATTTTTCTCCTACTGGCTTGATAAACAGGAACTCCTTTTTTATACGCCTGCTTCATTTGAAGCAATGCAGGTATTGATGTGTATATTTTTGGATTCCCCGCACTATCTTTTTGATTCCAGACTTCCTCCAACAGGAGTTCTTTTTCATCCAAATCTTCAAGATCTCGCAATCCAAATGCTTGAAAGTATAGCTGGATATCCTCTAGCAAGACACGCTCATAATCAATTATATCGCTATCATCAAGCAAAGATTGTCTAGCATGGATTTTCGGATTTTCTTGTATACAGCGAGTGTATTCTCTTTCGATAACATCAAATGAAAAGAGAGAGAATACGGTAGATAAAGAAAAGAGTTCGCCATTAAGAAGCATCTGAATAAATGACTCCATCTTTCTTGTTTTCTGTGTTGGAAAATGCAATTTTTTGGTCATTGCTACAGGCAATTGTACTCTCTGTGCTTCATATCGTAAAAAAGGCTTGTAGTTTTCCCACGATGGAGCCACCAAAAGAATATCCTCTGGAGCAACTCCTTGTTGGAGGAGATCGCATACATGTACAAAGACATCTCGAAGCTCAGCTTGATACCCCAAAGCAGAGGTAAATAGAATCTCGGGCACCCTGTCATTGTGCTTTGCCGAATACACCGTTGCTGTATGTAGCGTTTTTTCCTGTAGCGTACTAGAGACGATATCATGAGCAGCATCAAGAACACTTCGTCCTACAATAGCAAAATCTCTAACTTCATAAAGTAGCAATTCTACATGCTGTGCTTTGGAGACAACTGCATCAAAAAGCTGTATCTGCATACCCGTGAAATCTGGAAAACCGTAAAATAAAACATTTTCACTCGGTAATGACGCATATCCATCGCGTATGAGATTGGCTGCCTGAGCCAAAGAGGCATCTTGAATACCCAGATTGCCATCCTGTTCATTATTGCTTCGAATGCTGGCCAAGCCTTCTTGGACAAGTTTGCGCATCACAGATGCAATCAAAATGACAGCTTGTGCACGTTTTTTATCAATAAGATGAATCTCTGGTTCTTCAAGAATACTATCAAGAATCGATACATCTTCTTCTCTCAAGCCCGAAGATATTAAGACTCGAACAGCCTCATAAAGACCTTCATATCCTCTTTCAAAAGGATATAAAGTCTGCTCTAGCTCCTTGATTAGCTCATTACCCTGATGAACAAAATGATTCATAACTTCGCGAATAAGCAATGTGAATATCGGAGACTCTGTATGTGGAATACGATTGGCTCGATACACGATATCACACACATACTCTCGAATTGAGAACCACTGAATGCGCAATGAAGAAACCTTCCTCATCATGGTTCGTTTTACAGCCAATGTGGGGACAACAATAGACAAGCATGCAAAAGAATCTTCTTCGTGGATTTCATACGAAGATATGTAGTGAATCACATCTTCGGGAACACGAAAAAATCTCATATCAAAAGGCATATTAAGCTCCGTTTACGCACACTGCTTGTAGAAAAAAATTAGGCGCAAGAACAAACAGAACAATATGATACCGAAATAGTAAAAAATCTTTCAATTGAATAACAATTATTCATAACAATCATAAGACAAGAGTAAAGTCTATGTGCTCCACGAATGCGACACTTATCCTGAAAGATAATCTTACATGAAAAGAGGACTATTTTTGGCTGCTATTTTAACTAGATCGGATAAAGAAAATCTATCTTTTCTAAAACAAATTTCACGTCCATTATGCTCATCCAGTGGCTGCTGAACTGTTCAACATGTACTCTTCTTTTGAAAACAATATACTTTGACTGTAACAAATATTATAATCCAGTATCTCTTCAAAACACTATTACCATCCATTCTGAACTGTTTTATATCCTTCTTGATAGAGTTACTCATGTTTTTGTATTGGCTTTGTTTATGGTCACAGAATATAACCGTCTTTCATTTCGGACTTTTATCATGAAGAAAATAACAAAAAAAGGCTATAACGCAATCACTGCTGAAATCGATGAACGATGGAATGTAGAACGCCCTATTGTTGTCGAAGAAGTCTATCAAGCGGCTCTTCTTGGTGATCGTTCAGAAAATGCAGCCTACATTTACGGTAAGCAGCGTCTTCGAAAGATCGACTCACGCATACGCTATCTAAAGAAAAAGATCAGCGACGTTAAAATAATTGATACGACACTTCTCCCATCTCGACCAGATATTCAATTTGGAGCATGGGTAACTGTCATCAATGAAGACGATATCGAAACACTATTTCAACTTGTAGACGAGCGAGAAAGCGACCCGAATGACGATCGCGTCAGCATTCAATCTCCTGTAGGACGATCTCTAATCGGAAATGCAGAGGGAGAAAGCGTTGAGGTTAAGCTTCCCAAAGGAACACAAATACTTGATATTGTGCACGTCTACTACGGCCCAGATCCAAGGGAGAATCAATCATGAGCTCAGCGGCATATTTCGATGTGGATGGAACACTGGTTCGAACCAACCTCATTCAACCAACCATACATTTTTTTGCAAACCAAGCCTCACTCGGAAAAAGTATAAGGCGTTTGGGAACGGCAATTTTGGATGCTCCTCGTATGCTTCATGCCGAACTACGAGATCGACGGCTCTTTAACGAGATGCTGTATTCCCACTACAAAGGTATATCAGAAGACCGAATTGAAGTGCTCGCAAAGGAGATCTTCGATGAGATCCTCATTGATGCTATCTTTCCCGGAGCCAAAGACTTGATTAACCTGTGTAAGAAAGCAGACCAACGCGTGGTTCTTGTAACCGGATCTTTGGATGTCACCATTAAATACCTCGCCGACTATCTGGGTGCAGATGATTTCATCGCCAACAGGCTTGAACTCAAAGATGGATTCGCTACTGGGAAACTCATGCATCCTGTCGTTGCTGGACCAGTAAAATCTCATCTGATTGTTGAAGATGCCAAGCAACACGGACATGATTTATCCATGTGTCACGGGTATTCAGATTCATACAGCGATGTCCCCATGCTTTCTGTTGTTGGACAAGCATTTTGTGTAAATCCCGACAAAAAATTAAAACGACTCGCTCAGGCATATCGCTGGCCCATCATCGATATTACGAAAGAAACTCCTGGGCCCCAATAACCACCATATTCATCTTCCGAACAAAAGGATTCTTCATGAGCCAACACCCTTGCGTTGTAACCATCAACTCCCGTTCCAAACCCCGTGTCCTATTTTGTGGAGACAAATTAATGGAGGTAGACCTTCCCATAGGAACACGTGTCATCTATCCGAAACCTCCTTTGGAACCCTTGGAAGATGTTGATGCCTCTATTCGCTATGCGCTCAATCATCCCGAAAATAGTGAACCTTTATTTGCCAAACTTCGTCCGGGTATGCGCGTCACAATTGCTATNGATGANCTATCCATGCCACTACCACCGATGCAAACACCTGATATTCGTCAGCGTATGGTTGAAATAGCGCTTGANATGCTNGATGACTATGCTGTCACCGATATNGAATTAATTATCGCCACAGCATTCCATCGNCCCATGACCAAACAAGAAATCAAACGNTGTGTNGGGAAAAAAGTNTTCAAAAGATTTTGGCCAGATCGCCTATANAATCACGATGCAGAACGACCAGGAGGAATGACCTATCTGGGAAAAACAGAAGATGGTCTTGATGTTGAAATTAATGCTCGTGCAGCCAGTAGTGACCTTCTTATCTATGTAAATCTTACGTTTGTACCAATGAACGGAGGTTTTAAATCTGTAGGAACAGGACTTGCCGGCTATCGAACCTTGCGTACACATCACAATCCATCAGCGATTCGCAAATCCAAAACCTATATGGATCCCAATCACACCGATAAAAATGCTTCAGAACTTGCTTCGCGCATGGAATCCATCGGAAGATTTATTAACAGTAAGATCGATGTTTTTCACATAGAATCAACCATCAACAATCGTATGTTTGCAAAACCTCTGGATTTTTTGGGTAAAAATGAAGACGAGTTAAGCCCATTTGAAGCTCTCGGCCTAAAAAATCTAGTGCGAACCCTCAATTTTCTGCCGCAAAAGGCTCGACAAGCAATATTTGAAAAAGTTCCTGCTCCATATGGGGTGATTGCCGTTCATGCTGGAGAGACTGAAGCCACACACAACAAGATTCTTGACAAGTGCTATCAGCAACTCGCCGTGCCCGTAGAAGGACAATCCGATATCGTCATCTTTCCCATTCCCTATATTTCCCCCTACAACGTCGGAGCATTCCTCAACCCACTTCTCGTTTCGGTGATGGCTGAAGGGTATTTGCATAATCTTCATCGTGGTGCTCCTCTTTTAAAAAAGGGAGGAACCATGATTATTACACATCCATGTACAGATCAATTCGATCCAGAACAACACCTTGCATATGTCGAATTCTTTCACAAACTCTTACCGCAAACCCGAGATGCGATGGAGCTACACAAAAAATACGAGAAGCAATTTGCGAAGAACCCTGCATATGTCCAGATGTACAGAACCGGTAAAGCATATCATCCTGTGCACCCTTTTTACATGTGGTATTGGGGAGAAAACGGTCGTCAACACCGAGGTCGCGTCATCGTAGTTGGAGCTGACAACGAATATATTCCACAAGTTTTAGGATACGAAACAGCAGCAACCATGAGTGATGCCCTACGTATGGCACGAGAATCTGCTCCAGAAAAACCAGATATCACCTGTTTTCGAATCTGTCCGCTGATGCTCGCTGATGTACATATTCCCAACGAGACGGAGAGTAAATAATGTCTACACTCCATGTTGCACAAACACTTGCGGGAAAAGAAATTCTGCTCTATGGTGGAACAGGATTTTTGGGGAAGGTGTTTGTCAGTCTCCTTTTGTGCCATTTCCCCGACATCAAAAAAATACATCTCGTCGTCCGGGCTCGTAGAGATCGAGATGGAAATATCAAAACGTCGAGCGAAACCCGATTTTGGAATGATATTGCGACTTCTCAAGCTTTTGATCCCATTCGAGTCAAACGTCCTGGTACAGCCTATACCAACTTTATATCTGAGAAGATAAATGTGGTCGATGGTGATGTAACCAAACCATTTGCGGGGATATCAGATGCAGTCCGCGCAGAACTTCGCGGCACGGTCGACATCTTGGTGAACACCAGTGGCGTTGTTGACTTCAACCCTCCTCTTGATAAATCTCTTGATGTAAATGCCTTTGGAATGCAAAATCTGGTTTCATTGGCCAAAGATCTTGGCGACATCCTATTTATGCACACATCAACATGCTATGTCGCCGGTGACCAAACAGGACAAGTAGAGGAAGTCAATCCCCTAAGACTGCCATTTCCAAAAGCAGATACACTATCTGAAGAGCATTGGGACTGTGAGCGAGAAATTCGAGAATGTATGGAGATGATTCAGCATGCCAAACGACAAGCTACAGATGCGTTTCGTCAATCCGAATTTCTTGATCAAGCCCGAAAAAATCTAGAGAAAAAAGGAGAACCCACACGCGGTGCTGCTCTAAAAGATGAACTCGCAAAAGTAGAACGAAAATTTATCGAAGATCTGCTTATTAAAGAAGGAACGGAGCGTGCCCAATACTGGGGATGGCACAATATTTATACCTACACCAAGTCCATCGGAGAGCAGATTCTCTGTAAGTCTGGTTTGGATTTTTGTATTGTTCGACCAGCCGTAATTGAATCAGCCTTGAGATATCCTGTTCGAGGATGGAATGAAGGAATAAACACCAGCACCCCCCTTATTTATCTCATCTTCCAAGGACCTTTGGCTGTACCCACAACCAAAGAGTCTGTTCTTGATATTATTCCTGTTGATCATGTTGCGGTGGGAATGGCATTATCACTTGCTGAAATTTTAGAGGGAACACACAAGGACGTCTACCAATATGGATCTTCCGATAGTGCACCTCTCAAAATGACACGATTGATCGAACTCGTTTCTCTACAAAAAAGGATTTTTCGGAGAGCAGGAACCAAAAACCCCATAATGGATCAGTTCCAACAACGACTAGAAGCCGCTCCCACGTCAGTACAACACTACCTAAACAAAGGCCCACGCAAGAGAGCTTCTCAACTGCGATGGTTCAAAGACCAGCTCAAACCGCTCAAAAAAAGTGTTTTTTCTTCTCTTGCTTCGGGTGCGATCAAAGGTCTCGAAAGCAGTGCAAAAAATCTAGATATCGTTGCCAAAATCACCGATCAATTTGTTCCTTTTACAGCCACACACAACTATCGATTTTCATGTGCAAATACACGAGCGGCGTATGAACGACTATCGAAAGAAGAGCAATCTCTTCTACCGTGGGATCCATACAATATCGACTGGTATGAATACATCATAAAAATTCACGTTCCAGGTATCAGAGAGCATGTCTTCCCGCTTATCGAAGATCGAAAAAACAGAAAACAAAAAGCACTGCGTCCATATGATAACCTTTTGGATCTGGTAGATGAGATGGCCGAACGATATGGCCATCAAAGCGCATTTATGTATGTTCACGACGATGGATTTGCGAGTATTTCATATCTTGAACTGCAGCAAATGACCCATAACATCGCATACATGCTAAAAGAAAACGGTATCTCTCACGGAGATCGGGTTTTGCTAAGTGGAAAAAACCATCCTCATTGGTCTGTGTGCTATTTTGGAATATTACGGGCTGGTGCTGTTGTTGTTCCTATGGATGTAGCGCTTGTTCCTCAATCTGCAATAACCATCGAAGAATCTTCAGGTGCAAAAGCAGCTCTTTTTGATCAAGAAGCATTTGATACATTTGGATATGATCTCAAACTCCATATTATTGAGCTCCATAAAGCAGCTACAGCACCAAAAGTATCGGATGAACCATTTTTCTCACAAGAATGTACTCCACAAGATCTCGCAAGCATTCTATACACATCTGGAACAACCGGTGTGCCAAAAGGGGTAATGCTGTCGCATCAAAATTTCTCCACACTTCTGGGAAGCTTGGCGAAGATTTTCCCGCTCACACAAAATGATCGCATACTCTCTGTTTTGCCTTTGCACCACACCTTTGAGTTTAGCTGTGGTCTTTTGCTTCCACTATCTCGTGGCACACGAATTATTTACATCGATGAATTAACGGGAGAACGATTGTCCTATTGTCTCAAAGAAGGCAAAGTGACAGCCATGGTTGGTGTTCCTGCACTATGGCAGCTTCTGGAGCGACGCATATCTGGCCAAGTTCGTGATCAGGGTCAGTTGTTCTCGCTACTCATTGAAGGAGCTATGGATTTCAACCGTTCTCTTGGCAAAAATACCAATATCGATCTTGGAAAACTCCTTTTTGCCCCGATTCATGCTCGTCTTGGTGGAAGAATTCGCTATCTTATCTCCGGTGGTGCTGCCTTACCACAAGAGACACACAAATTCTTTGGCGGTTTGGGACTCCATCTGACAGAAGGATATGGTCTCACAGAAGCTGCACCCGTTCTTAGTGTATCCTCAGGGAGTCCCACCGCTAAGTCAGGTACTGTTGGGAAAGCAATCCCCGGAGTACAGATTAAAATCATCAATCCGGATGAAAAGGGAATTGGAGAAGTGTTGGCCAAAGGACCCAATGTCATGCTCGGGTACTACAACAACGAAGAAGCCACGCAAGGAGTGATGTCCGAAGACGGTTGGTTGCATACTGGTGATATGGGACGACTGGACTCCAAAGGACGACTATTTCTCTCAGGTAGAGCCAAAGAAGTTGTGGTTACATCGGCTGGGGAAAATATCTATCTTGACGATGTAGAACAACTCATTGGCAGTATTTCCCATGTGAAGGAATACGTCCTTGTCGGTATTCCTGATGCTCGTGGAGGAGAGCGACTGGGTATGATTGCTGTTGCTGATGATGAGCGTTCTGAAGACTTGAGAATCGTCAAAGAAAATGCACTGGAAAAAATTCGAGAAAAAATAGAGTTCCTTCCTATTATTCAAAGACCTGCAGTCTATCATGTTGTAGAAGCAGAATTACCTCGTACTCGAACCAGAAAAATCAAGAGAAAAGAAAGTCGTGAGGTTTTACTGCGCATTATCGAAGCCGCACCCAAAAAATTTGGTGCCAAACGAAATGTATCATCAAACATCACCAAATCTCTTTCTGTTGTCTGTGGCGTTGAAGAATCAAAAATCAGTGCCAGTACTAAGCTTCGCGAAGATCTTGGATTTGATTCTTTAATGGCTGTCGAACTCTCTGCGGCACTGTCGCAAATGAAAGATGTTCATGTAGAGAGTCAAGATCTTGAAAAGTGCGAAACAGTATCCGAAGTAATTTCCCTGGTTGGAAATAGCACTCCCATCGTCAAAAATGAAGAGACTTCTGAAGAGATTAATATTCCAAGTTGGCTCGCAAATCCTGTAAAGAATGCTCTTGGTTCCATACAGATGAGCCTGTATCGTTCCATGCTTGATACAAAAGTGTATGGTAGGGCCAATATCCCCAAAAATCGTCAAATTATTGCAGTCAGTAATCATACCTCTCATCTGGATATGGGTCTCATCAAATACGCACTCGGTTCGTATGGTCGACAAGTCGTCGGACTAGCCGCACAGGACTACTTCTTTGAAGGCAACAAATGGAAAGTCGCTTACTTTTCCGATCTTACCAACCTCGCTCCCATTGATAGAAAAAGAGGATATCGAACCAGTATCCGACAAGCAAAAGATATTGTAGAATCTGGCCACGTAGCACTTATTTTTCCAGAAGGAACGAGACAAGTCTCTGGTCAGGTTGCTGAATTCCGACCCATGGTCGGACAACTCTCTTTGGAGACAGGCGTTGAAATTCTGCCAATGTTCCTTGATGGCGCCCATGATATCTTGCCCAAAGGCTCTTTTGTTCCAAAGGGAAGTAGGCTCAGAGTACATATTGGGCCTACGATTAACCCCAAGCAGATCGTATCGTGGCTTGGAGATCTCAAACCAAGTAAAGTAGCACGCGTTATTGCACAAATTGCACAATTTGCAGTGGAAGAGCTACGTGATGGACGCGTATATCTACCAAAAGAAGAAGATATGAACCGTTGGCTTGGGGAAACACAAAAGAAATCTCCGATGGAGCAAGCCTTGGATAAACTCAAAGAAAAATATCATTGCGATCGAATCGTAGCACCTCGTTCATGGTACTTCACTCTTGATGGGAAAGAAGGAAAAAGATATACCATTTCAGTCGACAAAGAAACCATATCCATCACAGAAGGAAAACCAACCGGTGGAAAAGCTGATTGTGTTATCAAAACAACATCCGATATGCTTTCACGTATGATTTTAGAGGGTTATGTCCCTTCTATGACGGAGTTTGCCTCTGGAAAAGTAAAGACAAACGCACCCAACCTTCTTTTTGAATTTCAAAAAGTCTTCCAACTCAAGGAGGATACATAATGAAAGTATTTTTAACAGGTGCAACCGGATTTCTCGGCACCCAAATTCGTCGTTTTCTTGAAGAAGAAAACATTGAATATATCGCTCTTTCTCGTTCTAATAAAGAAGATCATCGATTCATCCAAGGAGATCTTCTTGAGCCAGAAACCTATGCGAGTGCTCTATCTGAATGCGACAAAGTTATTCACGCAGCGGGAGAAGTTGCACATGATGAAGAATCTGCACAACAGATGTGGAAAATTCATGTTCGTGGGACAAAAGCACTATTACAAGCACTCAAAGACAATAATAGTGTTCAGAGATTTGTATTTCTTTCTACATCTGGAACCATCGCTGTATCTGAGGACTCCGACTATCTGGGTACAGAATTAGATACTCCGCCCTTTCCCCTAATCAAAAAGTGGCCGTACTATCGAGCCAAACTCTTTGCTGAGCAAATGATCTTTGATGAGCTTGCGTCTCGTATCAAGCTTATTTGTCTCAACCCCTCTCTTCTACTGGGACCAGAAGATCACAAAGGAGACTCTCTAAAACCCATTCAGCTATTTCTCGATAAGCAGATCCCTTTATCTCCATCTGGAGGATTATCGTTTACAGATGTACGTGATGTAGCTAAAACTGCGATCACGGCGCTTTCCAAAGGTAATGATAGAAGTAAGTATCTGTTGGGCAGCTGCAATTTGAAATTTCATGCATTCTATCAAAAGCTCTCTCGTATATCTGGAGTTTCTGCCCCTCTTGCTCCACTACCAAAACAAACTCATAAAGTATTGGGTTGGTTTCCAAAATGGAAAAATATCGGAGAAACTGTTGGAATCGATCTTCAAAGAGAAGATCTGATTCTTGCTGGTCACTATTGGTATGTTGATTCATCTCGAGCCAAGGCAGAATTAGATTGGAATCCTCGTGACCCGTTACGCACACTAGAAGAGAGCGTACATTTCCTACAGCAAGATCGATTTGCTGATTTTCTCTAATCTTGGTGTGAAACAATGTCTTTATCTATTTATGGTATCCCCACATGCAACTCATGTACAAAAGCACGAAAATGGCTCGACCAACAAGGTGTTTCCTATACATGGGTAAATACTCGAAAAAACCCACCCAGCCGAGCTGAAATCGACACATGGATAACTTCTATTGGCACAAAACCGATGAAAAATACATCTGGTGGTTCATATAGATCACTAGGAGAAGAGAAGAAAACGTGGTCTGATACACAGTGGGCACAAGCTTTTGCCAATGATCCGATGCTGCTCAAAAGACCTTTATTCACACGTAACGGACGAGCATTATGCACTGGTTTTCGAGGAAGTGATGAAGACCTCAAGAAAAAACTAGAAATATAACAACAAAAAATTGGAACGTTATCATTTATGATAAGTCTCATACACCAGACTGGAGTATTCTATGCGCTCAACTGGTATTATTGCTTTGTATTGCTGTTTTTTTGCCTCCCTAGCATCACTTATTATTAGTGTTTTTGGTGCTATCTTTATACCCGACACAGGGTTAGGTTATTTTTTTGGAAGTATATTTTTATATTTTCCCTTGATTCCTGTTCATGTTGTTTTGGTGTATTTCTTTCGTCAAATCGGATACAGCAAAGAAAATATCAAGTGGTCCATGAGTGCCTTATTATGGATGACATTGCTTCTTACAATTACACAGCTCTCTGCGCAAGACTATGTTCCAGTCATCCCCTTTATTATCGCAATTGGTGTTAGTCAGAGTTTTGGGTACATACAAAGCTTTTCTTTACAACCACCAAAGCCCTGCCCCGAAATAAAACCAGCTGGAATGTACTCTGCCATCTAAATTTTGATGGTTCCGACTGTAAAATCAGCCCCACTCTTTTCAAGTCGAAGCATAAGGCATTGACGTTGTTCATCTTTTCGACCGTAGTTGGTGAACACATGAACAATCACAGTACATGGACCGGCAATACCTTGCTGATGTGAACCATAATAGTGTGCTCGAATCTTGTATTCTCCTTTGTATCCACGCCGAAGAATATATTCTTCGGGTCCGTATCCATCTGTAAAATCTCGTGAGACATGTCCTCCTATCTTCGTGTCACAATGGGAGTAATACGCCGTCTCTCCAGTTGGCTCATCAACATGCAGATCTATATCCACCAAATCTGCATCCCAAGACATACTAATGCGAACGTCCAAATCCAGATGCTTGATCAAACGAGGATCTATACTCTCTCGCGTCGAAATACCGCTCTTTTTCGCCAAGTGTAGCAGTCGGTTTAATTCCATAAGTGCAATGATTTCAATCTCTGGAAATCGTTCCCATGATCGACAGACAACATGATACAGACCCTTCACCGCCTCATGTATATCTTCTTCTTTTCCTTTTTTCTCCCACCTTTCTCCATATGCCAATGCAAGGTCACGATAAAATTGTGGCTCATCATTGCGAATTGCGAGAATCTTTGCACGTCATCAAAGTAGAGAAATCGTTCTTTCTACAGGGATGTCAGAGATCTCAGATATATGTTCCCAACCTTGCTCCAAAACAGTGGATAGCAACCGTCCTATCTCAGATGATGTTTTTTTGTCATCAATCTCAATCTTGATTTCTTTTTCATTGGCCATAATAAGAGCAAACCCTTTGGAATCTGCCCAATACTTTTTGCTGGTCTTTACATTTTTATCTTGGAAATAGTCTCGAACTGAGGAAAACATCCAAATAAAAGGTGCTACTACAATATCGGCAACAATATCCAATCCTCCTGAATTATCCAAATTCTCACGAAGAGGCTCAATATCAATATACTCGACCAAACGAACCTCTGTATTTTCATGCTTCTGGGGATCCATACACAAACACAAGTATCGCTTATTGGTCAAAACCCATGCCACNGGAACGTTTGCTCNAGGNANAATNCCCCAAAAAATGCAAAACAANNCTCCACATATGCAGAAGAAGGGAATTATCATCGTATGTAATGTCACCACTGCCATCCCACATAATNCCATGACAACAATGGAGTATCTTATTCGTCGGTGTTTCATATTTCGCTCAAAAACGTAATATACCTTTTCATCTTCTTCCAACGGCTGTTCTAAGACCTTCATCACGCTATCCGAACATTCTTATTTATAGAAGAGCCGATACTCTCAATAAGAGCGCCATCATTAACGTTAACAAGTGTTTGATGATCATCGAACCATTCTGGCTGAGCAGTACTCTCCATTTCATATTCAGATGGTATTAATGTCACATTTTGATTCTTCATCACATCTCCGATGTCTTTGCAATTCATCATATGCTCCGTCCATCTAAAAAATAATCTATCGATGCCATTGTTTCTTTGATGTTACTATTCTGGTCAATTATTCGTCCAAGCAAAAAAAATCAAAATCTGCTAATATCTTGATTTCAAAGGATATAAATACATACAATCCATGACATCTATCGGAGCCATAACATGCCTTATATTATCGGAATTGGAAGCACAACATTCGGAAAAAATCCCAATCGTTCCTTTCGAGAGCTTGCAAAAGAAGCTGTTCAATCTGCTATGAATGATGCACAACATGTTCACTCTCCGCAAAGCATCTATTTTGGAAACTGTGCCATGCATGCATTTGGACAAGCAAATATCAGAGGACAAACGGTTCTCAATCCTCTTTTCCAAGATGGTATCCTAGAAAAAAATACCCCCATCACCAATATTGAAGCTGGATGTGCTACCGGTGGAGCATCCTTTCATGCTGCGGTGCAAAGTCTTTATCAAAATGATTTCGCCATGGCCGTTGGTGTGGAAAAACTCCTATTCCCCGATGACCCCAAAATGCTAAAAAGCTTCCCACTGTTTGCTGATGGAATAGACCAACAGAACAAAAATGAATGGATGACCTTCTACAAAGAACAAGCGCAAAAACATTCTCTACCCTTCTCACCTCATCCATATCGAATCATCTTCCTTGATATCCATGCAATGCAAGCACATTCTTCGATAAAAAAAGGACACTGCACACAAGAGCATATCGCACAGGTCGCTTCCAAAAATCACAACAACTCTGTCCAAAATCCACGAGCACAATACCGTTTTCCCATGACATCACAGCAAGTTCTTGCAGACCGTGACATCATCACACCATTCACTCGTTCCATGTGCGCTCCAGTATCTGATGGAGCTGCTGCAGTCCTCCTATGTTCAGATTCTGCTTTTACAAAGCTCCCACGAGACATACAAAACAGATCTGTACAAATACTCGGCTGCGCAATGTCTGGGGGGTATATGCGCGATCATAATGAAGATTCCGTTACATACCATGCAGGAAAAAAGTCATTTTCGCAGGCCTCTATCACGCCTTCCGATATCAATATCGCAGAAGTTCATGACTCTACTGCACATTGTGAGCTCAAACACATGGAGTCTCTACAGTTATGCGAAAAATCTGGACCACTTATACAAGAAGGAATCACACAACGAACAGGAACACTACCTGTCAATGCTTCTGGAGGACTAATCTCCAAAGGACATCCTCTTGGGGCCACAGGAATCGGACAATTGTTTGAACTTACCACCCAACTTCGTGGAGAAGGTGGAGATATGCAAGTTCAGCATATGCCAACCTATGCTCTTGCACACAATGCAGGAGGAATGATTGGATTCGATGAAGCGCTAAGTGTCGTTAGTATTTTACAAAGGGTTTCATCTTGACACCCGATATCATCATCATCGGTGGAGGTATTGCCGCACTATCGACTGCATGGGAAGCCATTGAAAAAGGATACAACCCTCTGGTTCTATACAAAAAACGAACATCCTCAGCAACACAAGCAGCTGCAGGAATGTTATGTCCAGAAATAGAAGCCGATAGCGCACATGCGCCTCTACTCTCACTCGCGAAACAAAGCCAAATTCTATATTCAAATTGGATTAAGAACTTAGAAGATGTTTCAAATCTTCCTAGTGGATACCATCCGAAAGGAACACTGCTCGTCGCTCAGCATCGCGATCACATGGCAGAAATTACACAGCTTCAGGCTCATATTGCAGAACAAGATTTTACATGCTCTAGGCTTACCATCAAAGAGATACGTCAAAAAGAAGAAAACCTGGCTCCTCGTCTTTCTGGTGGTATCTTTGTACCAAAGGCTCATAGTATTCATCCCAGAATGCTCTATGCCATGCTTTTTAAAGCAACGCAAAAACATATACAATGGTATCAAAAAATTCAAATACACCACAATGAAGAGTCTATTCTATCTATTTCCTATCGCAATGATGAAGGACAAGAACAATCGATTTCCTCTCCTATTTACGTCATCGCAGATGGAGCATGGAGCCAAGAATACTCCTTTCTAGACTGGCTTCCTCTAAGGCCTGTAAAGGGACAATATCTCATCCTAAAAGGAGAACCTCTCATTTCACACACAATACGCACACCTGATGTCTATATGGTTCCTAGACCAAATGGGGAACTCTACATCGGAGCCACAATGGAAGAAGAAGGTTTTTGTGATCGTCTGCGTGCGGGACATCAATTGGATCTTCTCTATCATAGCTGGCAATTTATTCGTGGAATCTATGAATTACATATCAAAGAAGCTGGTGTTGGATTTCGACCAGCACTTCGAGATCACCAACCCGCCATCGGACGTACTCATCTTCGTAATCTTTGGCTAAATATAGGACATTTTCGTCATGGGATCACGATTGCACCCGCTGCAAGTAAATTGATACTGCATCATATTGAAAAACCTGATACAAGAGATGCATTCTCACCTCTTCGATTTTGGACCTCATCATGACCATCTCATTTAATGGAACGGATATGGACTTTCCATCTCCAATCTCTCTGGCACAATTGCTTGCCGATCTTGGACTGTTCGATCAACCAGGTGTTGCTGTCGCACAAAATCAACAGCTCATTCGACGTGCAGATTGGATATCTACCATTGTTCATGACGGGGATGAGCTAGAAGTTCTTCATGCCACAGCTGGAGGGTAAACATGTATATCAATCATGACGATCCATTTGTACTTGCCGGGCACTCCTATACATCACGTGTACTACTTGGAACGGCTTTATACCCAGATCAC
>NYTD01000007.1 GCA_002683315.1 Deltaproteobacteria bacterium
AGACTGGTCCCGGTTAGTTCAGCTTATGGGTCCTACCCGTGTCCTTACAAGCCAGAATTAGACGAATTATAATACAGATTTATTGGTTAGTTCACTTACTTCTTATATCCTATAACAGTTCGAAAATCTCCTATCTCCATCATATTGGTTCCTCTCTGGTTCGCTCTACTTCTTAACGGTACGCTCGTGAAAGTAAGACTGACAAAAAATGAGCACGCGACCACTTTAAGCGGTGCTCTGAACCCCAATGGAAGCCCGAGTCTATTGGACATGTTCCTAGAGTCACGCCAGGTCTCCTTAGAATACTTGCTTAGAGCTCCTCATATAAGCGTGACTATGAAAAGACCGTGCATCTGTAAGGCCTGATGGGACCATATAAGGTCCTCTTCTTAACTATACATGCATATCCCTAGCTCTACCGGGAGTCGTGTGAAAAAGGAAGAGGAACCGAGAGTCACCATTCTGACGTACTAAACACAATTTATGACACTCCCAGCCAGTTTTTGACTGGGTCAAAAATAACAAATATAAACTCCATTCGAATATAGTATTTAAATCATTTTAATACTACTCGTTGGCTAACAAAATGGCCTCCTCCTCCGGAGTTGGCATAGGGACACTGTCATCCTCCAGAGAGATGATGTACTCCATCAATGCATCGTATTCATCCTGTGATCCAGCTTCTGCCGTGGTGTATGTTAAATCATTAGCCCACAGCCAGTCTTCTTGTGACATCTCTTCCTGAGTGGTGACCGTGGCTTTCGTGGACTCCTCGAGTGCAGGTTCCGGAAGTTGGTTCAGCAGATCTACCATCTCTTTGTTATCCATGACGTCGGCCGCGTGATCGATTTTTATTGGCGAAGAGGGAACTGAAACAAACACGTCTTCCTCGTCATCAGACGATTCGTATCCCGCCGGAATAGCGCCCTGGTATGATTCTCCCTCGTTGGACGGGGCATAAATTGGTTCCCATCGATGGGCTAACCGGTCGTATAGCTCTTTATCGTCACCTGCCCTCGCTCTGGCGCGTCTTCTTTGTCGAGGTCCCTTTCTGATCCTGAGGAGGTAAATAAGTAAATTTAATAGTTATTCTGAATCTGAGGCGGTGTCGCTTTCATACTCGTTTGCAACATCCGCCTCTGCCCACAGTGGTACATCCTCTACCGCATTTTTTGGCGCTGAATCTCCCCCTGTTTTGGCTCTAATTTCGAGAGGATAAACCAAATTAATAGGTCTCTCAAGTCTTGTGTGTTTTTTGTCTCGGTCTCCTACCTTTAGGATCACTCCTCTTACCTCTCCATCTGCACTCTTCTTCAGTTCGAGGACCTTGCCTAATCTCCACATAAGCCGGTTACCCTCGTCATGTATCAGTACCACGTCTCCTACACTTACTGGTTCTCCCTGTTTTGCAGGGTCACCGAGTGATTGTCTTAATGAAATAAGGTACTCTTTTCTCCATCTGTCGACAAAATTGGCTACTAAATGCTGTCTATATATAACGCGACGAGTTATGTCTTGTGTATCCATGTTTGGTTCCGCTAGATCGGTTCCTACTGTCACCAGGTCTAAACGTCTACCATAACTGAGATGATTTGGTGTCACAGCTTCTTGAATAGTGTCAGTGTCAATGTAAGTGAGAGGCCTATTATTTATTGTGTTTTCAATTTCCCTAATAACCGTATCAATTTCTTCATAATTAAGCATGGCCCTACCTAGGCGTTTTTTCAAACACCTCTTTGTTGATCTTACCAATCTTTCGATGATTCCATTCTCCCACGGTGATTTTGGAGTGCTAAATTTCCAATTTATGTTACGATCAACTAAAAAATCTTGGACGTCTTCTGATTTAAATGATGCTGCGTTATCACTAATCATCAATTTAGGAGCCCCCCTGCGTGCAATGAATCGCCTAAGACATCTAATAAGAGATGCTGCGCTAAGGTCCATTGTTAATTCTAAGTGAATGGCCCTGGAATAAGCGCAAGTTATTAGGGCTATGTAACATTTTGTAGATGGCGATCTTTTCCCTAGAGACATTTTTACGTAAATAGGGCCTGCAAAGTCGATAGCGCAATATGCGAATGGCGTGGACGCTCTAACTCTAAAGTCAGGTAGCTGGGGCATTTCTCTTCTACGGAATGGCTTTCCTTCTAGTTTTTTACATATCACACACTTGTGTATAATTTTTCTGCAAATCTGTCTCAAGCAGGGTATCCAAAACCTTTTCCTTATTTCTGACATTGTTTGGTTTACTCCGTTATGGAACACAAGTCTATGAGCTTGGATCACAATTAGGGTAACCAGATAGTGGTCTTTGGGTAACACGAGGGGATTGGATACTTCCCGCTCAAACTGAGCGTTATCAATCCTGCCTTTGCTTCTAAGAAAACCCTCACTATCTTCGTAGATTCTAAGCTTAGCCTCGAGCTTACAAAAGTTTTTGTCTTTCGTAAGTCTCATTTGCATAGTGTACACCCATTTGGCTTCTGCTTTAGCAACTTCATCTGCTCTCAAGCGACCTTCAAGAGGTTGCTTTGGGAACTTTAAATTGTTGATGAAGCGGTACACGTATGCAGTTATCCTTTTAAGTCTTGCAAATGAACTGAATTCTGTGGGGTCTATAATAGCTTCTAAATTAAATGACTCGGCATGGCTCATTGTACTCAAGACTATGCATCCTTTTAGACCTTTAACTGAACGTTTGACTTCTTTCATAGATTCTTCTGTGTCTAAGGGGCTTATAGGTAACGGCCACCTATCTGGTTGCTCGATTAACCACTTGGGCCCATGTTTCCACTTATTGTCTAATTCTCCCGCGTTTACACCTCTTGAGGGTAAATCACTAGGGTTTTCGACACCAGGCACATGGTTCCAATGTTCTCTCCCAGCAATACTCCGAATTTCTACGATTCTGTTTTGTACGAACTGTTTGTACTTGTCTAAATCTGCATTTTTAATCCAACATAATGCCACAGTTGAATCTCCCCAGAAAAAACTTTCTCCTATACTTAGCTCAGTGGTGTCTAGAGTATGTTTGACTACACTCCATAATCTAGCTGCTAAAAGCGCTGCGAGAAGCTCCATGCGTGGAATAGTAATTTTCTTTCTAGGTGCTATTCTGGATTTGCTCGCTACTAAGTTACAACATACTCCGTTGCTGTTCTGAACTCTTAAATATACAGCTGCTGCAAAAGCTTTTGCGCTAGCGTCCCAAAATGTATGGATTTGAATTGTATTTTGACCTGTTTCGGAGAGATAGCACCGTTTGAATCTAAATTCTGGGATAGATTCGACGTCTTTTAGCCACATTTTCCAAGTATCTATTAAACTTAGGGAAACGGGGTCATCCCAGCCTAATTTTTCGGTGCATATCTGTTGGAAAAGAATTTTTAATTTTATAACTATCGGACTTATCAACCCCAATGGGTCATAAATGCTAGATATTATGCTCAATAGACTTCTTTTGGTGTGTCCCCCTTTGGGTACACTACCATCAAGTCCGTTAAGTCTTAGCAAAAATTCATCTTTTTCTTTATCCCAAATTAGGCCAAGTACCTTAGACTCTTTTTCTGAAAACGAAGCGTTAGCATTGGTTGTTAATTTTGAGTAGGTACTTTGATCCTCTTTAAAACCCTTAAGGTCAACTGCTTTCTGACTTTTATCGTCTATCATTTTTAAGAGTTCATTGGAATTGGATTCTAATTTTCTAAGATTTAAGCTTGCCGTTTTCATCAGTTCTTTTGTATTTGTGTACCTGAAATGCGCATTTGATATTGAAGAAGCACCCCCGCATATGTCGTCTACATAGATTGAATTTAAGATTTCGTTTACTAATTCTACATTTTCGCATTTTCTAACATGGTGCTGAATTGTTGCATTAAGTAGAAATGGGCTTGATTTCAAACCAAACACTACTCTGTTGTATCGATATATTTTCAAGATAGGTTCATCTTTCTTTGGGTCATCTACCCAGAGGAACCGTAAATAATCTCTATCAGCTTCATCTACATTGACTTGCAGGAAAGCCTTTTCTATGTCTGCTGTGTATGCTATTTTGTGACAACGAAAACGCACCAAAATGTTAAAAATGTTCGAGAGAAGATTGGGTCCTTGATGTAATAATTGATTCAATGATTTACCTGACCCTTTGGCCGAAGCGTCATATACTATTCTTACTTTTGTACTGGCTTTGTCTGGACGCACTACGCAATGATGAGGCATGTAGTACGTTGTACCAATGTTTGGTACAGACGATGTGACCTCACTAATGATACCNTTCAATTCTTGTTCTTTNAAAATTGTTTCGTAGGTATNCATTAAATCTGGCTGCACTTTCAATCGCTTTANAAGTGAAATTAAACGNTTTTTNGCATGATCNTAATTATCTGGNAACGTTCTTNGNTCGGAACCTTTGAAAGGTAGCGAAACACTATNACGTTCTCCATCATATTTTATGCTTTTATTGAATTTCTCTAGTGTATCAGGTTTTTCTTCANNGAGAAAACCTTCGAGTGACCAAAAATATTCCAATTTTTCGTTAATTTCCGAATTATCTGATTGAATAAAGAGTGTTGCTGTATTTACCTTTTTATTTATATTAATAGGTCCACTTATGACATATCCTAACTTACTCTTGATTGCGACAGGACCCTTCTTGGTTCGGATTATATGGTCCTCTATAAGGGACCAGTAATAATCTGCACCAATTAGAATATCAATACTTTGGTTATTATTATTGTATTTTCCAGTGATACTTTTATCCGCAAATGGTAATTCTTTAAAACAGTCATAATCTAGCGCATGCCATTTAATACGTTCATAACTGATGTTATCACAAATTTTGGGCACCACAGTAGCAGTCACATAAATTGCATCTGTGTTGCTCCCTCTACATTGAATTTTTATTTGCACTATGTCGCATTCAGTGTGTTTTGCTTCGTTTTGACCGAAAACGCTAATGTTAATTGCTTCCTTTCCTATGCTTTTTAATCCTAATTTTTTCTTAGCCTCTTGAGTAATATATGTTCTATTGCTTGCGTTGTCCAAAATGATGCGCATTGTGATAAAACGATCAGTTACTGTCGAACTTACTTCTGCATCAGCTGTTTGTAATAGCGTCTCTTGCTTTGAAAAAACGTGCATTGTATGATTCACGACTTGCTCAATGGCCGCTCGCCTTTCGCCTTCTCTCTCGGTATCTATGTAGCGAGCACGGTCTATATTGTCTATATTATCTGATTGTCTTTCTTTAATCTGCTTTCTTGACTGTCTTTCTCTGTTACGCTCTGTATCTGGTAGTCTCTCTTTTGCTCTATCTTTATCTAAATTTCTACCCCCGCCGCGACTTTTTTGGCTTACTCGGTCGAAGGTACCATCTTTTGGTCCATTTGAACCCCCTTGGGGTAAAATTGGCCCACGAGGTACACCTTCTCGGTAACCATGAATGGATGTGTGATGTTTGCGCGAGCAAATCTTACACCTTGCAGGGCTATTACATTTAAACGCGGGATGACCTAGTTTAATACAATTGAAGCAGTACCCTTTTTGTTTTAAAGTTGCGTATCTAGCGTCGGGATTAGTTACTATGCGGCATGCAGAACTTTGATGATTTTTTGAGCAAAATATGCACGCCCCTGAGCCACCTATAGTGTTCAGTGTTGCTACCGAAGGCACTTGGTGGTCTATAGTCGGAGTAATTTCACTCCTCTCTCTCGCTTTAATTTCCATATCTAATGTTTTGAGCAAATCTTTTAAGTCCCAATTATTTGTTGAATCGAATTTTCGACTTATGAGGAGACGAATTTCTTCCGGAAGTCGGCTTAAAAAAATGGGTATGAGAAGACTGCCGTAAGACGCGTTTGTTATTCCTAAATTTTCTAACGACCGTAAATTCCCTTCTATCAAATCATACATTTTTCTTAAACCTGCTGTATCCTTACTGGACCTAATAATGGGAATATTTATCAAAGACTCCATATGCGCATTGATAATTGCTTGTTGATTACCGTAACGATTTTCAAGTATATCTAATGCGGCGCGGTAATTTTCTCCTGTGAGGGTCATTCCTCGTATTGACTGCGCCGCCTTATCTCCTAATAGCGTTTTTAAGTACACAAATTTATCTACGTCATGTAGGTTATCATTTTCATCTATTGCTGATTTAAATGACTGCATCCAGGCGTGAAATTCGACTGGGTCGCCATTATACTTTCGAAGTGTGAGCTTGGGTAATTTTACGTTCAATTTTTTCTCTGATAGCTCACGATGAAAAGAAGTGCTTAATTCTTTCTCTGATTTGTTAATATTTTCTTCATTTTTACAGAAAACTTTAATTTTGTAAATGCATTGCTCAATTTTTTCTTCGTAGACGGTTTTTTCGTCTACTTCTTTTTGAATATTTTCCACTATTTTATCGCCATTTCCAGAGTTAAGAATTTCCATGATTTTCTCATCATGGTCTCGCAATAAAATTGATTTCTTTTCTAGCAAATTTTTTCCAATTTCCAAAATTTCTCTATTAACTGGGGTTTTAGTCAACTCCGCATTTAACGCATTGATTTTCTTTGTTATTGCTGCCCTTTCAGCTGCGCGTACGCGTGAAGCTGCCGTTAACTCTGCCATCATTTATCTATACACGATAAATTCTTACCTATTTTTGTGCAAATTCCCAATTATCAATTAATTTTCTGGTAACCTCTCTACAAGTTACTCATCTCAAAAAATTCAAATATACTAATGATTTTTAGAAAATGTTCGATCACAATCTAGTAACCGCTGTGGGGATTACTTAGAAATCTGAGAAACACTAGAGAAGGTTTACTCAGCGCTGTGAAAGATTAGCGAAAAATCATTAGTATATTTG
>NYTD01000008.1 GCA_002683315.1 Deltaproteobacteria bacterium
TCAAGTATGTGATGAGAAGAGGTGTCGTGGATCAACGATGGTCTACGTTTGCGGTGATGTATGAACGTTTTCAATCAATACAGCCCTATATAAAAACAAATAGACAGTATCGATCTAATATTCCCTCAGCAGTCTGTCCCATCAATATGGAAACGGTTCGATGGGATAATTCGTGGACTTTTTCATCGAGAGCAAAAGCCAATGATATCACCACAGAGACACATATTTTCTTTACGAGAAGAATTAATCATATTGTACACCGACAATTCTTATCTTTAACAGAAGAGTTGAAGGAGGCTCTTTTGGAGCCGATGATCATCGCAGCCCAAGAGTTTCAGTCACGATACACGAGAAATACATACAAAAATATGGTGTCACAGTGGGCACATCAGCTGTCTTGGACAAGAGATTCTGCACCTTTGATGCGTATTTTTCAAAATGCAAAAACGACAGAAGCCTCTGATTGGGCATTGAGAGAGCTGATAGAAAACCACCACTCCACGCTGGTGAATTTGCCTCCGCAGTGGATCGTAAAAAATGGATGCAATAAAAATACAGAGACCTCCATCAAAAAATTTATTGGACACTGGATTACTGATCCCATCACCCAAATTCCCAAAAACGAATTCTTATCCAACGGTATTTTTCGTGTGGTTCTGGCATTTATTTTTGATAACAAAACATTTGGTCCAAGAGGAACAAGAAGAAAGATACAAACGTATGCCTGTGCATTTATTCGAGAGTTTTTGTTCGAGCTAAAAGACAACATTCCTTTTGAACGTGTGCAGTGGCTTCTCCGTAATCGATCAGAAGAGCTACACGAGCTTGGGCTATATCTGCTGTTTCCAGAAGGGGAGAAAAATTCTCCGTTTGCAGACCATCTCACATTGGATTTTTGGACAGACCTGTTGGGAGATGAGCGCCTGCACTCGTATGCTGTTGAATCAATCGAACAGAAATTTTCCAAACGAGCATTAAGCAAAGAATGGGTAAAGGCTCGTTTATACGACTCAAGTTTGAAAATTGTCGCACTTGCCAAAGAGTATATTTCAGAAGGACGTCATGAAGAAAACATCGATTGGTATGATGTATATTTGGACAATCTTTTTGGAAATCCCGGATCTCGAGATCTGACTGATTGGGCGTGGGAAAATCTCAAAAAGATTGGACCAGATGGAAAGAGTTTGCTCTTACGATTCACACCCGAAGAATATCGAAAGCTCATGGTTCATGTCGATCGAAAGATGCGTCTGCTGGCTTATGATGCATACAACAATGAGCACATTAAACCTGAGGATTTTCCCGTTCGGTTTTTGCGCAACTTTATTCATGAAGATGAATATCGCAAAAGCAACTGGAAGTCCTACTTTACACTTGAAGATATTAGCCACTCCTACTCTCTACCACATGATCTGAAAGAGTTTTGTATCAAAACATTGGATAATCGTCTGGATCGTACTGTAGAAGATCTAGGGTATCGTTGGGTGTTGGAAAATAGACAGAATACACACAAAGAGTATGCGTTTGTGTACAAGCTCTTTCAAGAAGAGTTTCCCATCTATAAACTTGCTCTTCTTGATGATGAAGTCAAAGAAGATGCCCTGTCTGATTCCACAAAAGCCAACGCAGATGCTTGTCGTATTATCTTGAATCTTATTCATCAAGAATACAATCAAGAAAGCTCGCTCTGTATTTTTTGGAGAGACTTTTTGCGATCTCGATTGGCTCGTTTTCGACAAGAGGAAGGACTGCAAGAACTCAGTGCAGAGTGTCTCATTGATTCATCCTTCTTTTCCTTTGCATGGTTCAACCACGAAATCAAAGAAGACCAAAAAGAAAGGCGCTCATTTGCTCTATCTTTGGGGGCATTGTTCTTACGAGATTGGATATCCAATGAAAAGAAATTTGGTTTTGCAGAGCTAGAACCGCTGCTTCTTTCTTCTCATAGTGATGTGGCGCAGTTTATAATTAACGCGATTCGCAACCCATCATCTCAGTATGCAGTGATTGACATCAGCGGCCCTCAATTTACTCCAGAAGAACTCTATGGGTATATTTTTTCCGATAACCCTGCGGCAAGAAGACAGGGAGTACAGATTATCTATGGAAATCTGGAGAAGTTTGCACAGCCAGACAAGCTTGTACAGTTAACGTATAGCCCAGATCCATTTGTACGGGCGATGGTGATTTCCATTATGCATCAAATTGCGTACATACCACAAGTGACACCACAGTGGTCTGTATATGAAGATTCGGTAATCCCCAATAATTCAAAGGTTTCATCTCACAAACGAATTCGTACCAAACGCGTTCATCCCCAGTCTGGGCAAAGCATTACCTCTCAAAAAGTGCTCGGTGCAGGAACTCCTGAAAACCTTGTTCCAGAGCTTAATGATTATGATGCTCTGATTGACTTTGCAAAGCGTGAGCTATTCCGCCTGCCCAAAAAATCTCCCAAGAAGAAAGGGGTACAAGGAAAAAATACATCAGGAAATCAAGTTCCGGGCTGGAAAACAAAGAGAACACTTATGGAGGCATTTCGTGATTTATCCCTGCAGGATCGCAAATTCGCTCAGAGAATGATACCAATCTTTCAAGAGTTGATTTTGTACAAGGGCGTTATCGTGCGTGATATGGCCATGTCCTCGTTGGCTTATATAGAAAGATACTATGAGCAAGAACCCCTAGTAGAACTCTCTTTCCTCACAGAATATTCTGTCCAAGAAACTGAAACGGACAACACACAAAAAAGGAATTGACATCATGGCAAAAAGCAAGCGATATAACACTGAGCGTCACCTTCTTCCATTTCGTGGAAATGTTGTTGATCTCGTTCAGCATCATGAATGGATTGTGCTCGCGACCGAGCATTCGGAAGGACAAAACCTTGGTCTGTATGCGGTTCCACTTCGAAACCTGAAGTTACCACTCTCGCANACCGTATCAATTGAGACCCCGNATCCGATTGTTTCTCTTGTCNCACTTCCCAATGAAATAGAGACAGCAGAANTGGNGACCCAAACCATTACCATTGATGGAGAGGAATATGATGCGCGGATGATCCGTCTGGCAAAAGAAAATGCTCAGATGCTTATAGAGCATCAAGACAGCACTGTGCACTCGCTGTTCTATGCTCTCATCGATGAGCAAGGAGCGGGAGCTTCCGAGATCACAGATCTGGAAACCAAGACATTGGACTACATCAAAGAGAATATGCTTGATGAGGGTATCCTCACAAACAAGCTTGATGATGCCATTCAATCATATGAACAGGCATTTCCATTTTCGAAGGAAAAACTGCCAGGTCAGCGTGTAGTTGGTCTTGATAATCAAGGAAACGTGCATCTTGTACCCAATCTCGGTGCATGTACGAACAAAGAGCACCCAGCATATAAGACACAAGAAATATCTGATTTGCACAATGTAGAAAAGATGGTGGCGTACAGCGAGCATGAACTCATATGTGTGTGTGGTGGAGAGAAACCAGAGGTTCTTTTGTATAATCTAAACGAGAAATGCATCTCGTTTCGCATGGATGTACCACAAGTACAAGATTCCTCTTTGTCCGTTGAGGAAGGATTTTCTCGAACCGTCACTGCTCTGGCTGCATCCACATATAGCGATCACTTTGCACTTGGATTTGATGACGGGTTGTATTTGCTTTTTTCCCAATCTGAAGATGGTTTTACTCAAAAGACATTGTACAACACTGACCGATCCATCTGTACTTCCTTGCACGAACAGCCCATAATTGCCATGCATTTTTACATGACACACGATGGGGTGGAGTATGTAACCGCGGCAGCTGCAGATCTCACAATGTCCATTGCATCATTGCGTGAGCGTATTCCGGTAGCGAGGGGCAAGACTCGTGGGCCCAAAAAGAACATTCGTCAATTTTGTGCAGGGCCCAATCCACAGTATTTCTACTCCATCAGCGAAGACAATGCGCTCTTCACTTGGAATTCCAATCGAGATACTTCCGCTTCGTTTGGTATTGATTGTGGACCGATCTCAACAGGCTGTATTCCATGTCTCAGCAATAGAGGAGAGTGGTACTGGCAAGATATTATCTTGGTTGGAGGAGTTTCTTCGCAAGATAATTCGGGTGCATTTTCGATTCTTCCGATTCACTCGCTATTGCGTAATGAACCATCAGCTGAGCTTTCTTTGAAAGAAGAGAAAGAAGAAGGGCGCATTCTTGAAAAGGCTTTTGTTCATGCAAAGGGTTGTGCGGAGTGGATCAAAGAGCAGATGGAGTTAGGGAATCCGCAGCGCAGGCAGGAACTGATAGAGCTTCTGGGTACATGGAATGATGAACTGTCTGTATTTTTACTTCGTGATATCATCTATAAAGAAGAGAATCCACAACTCATTACACGTGCACTTGAATTGTTTCATGCGACAAATCATCCCAAGCGCAGCTTGACGTACAAAGACATCATGGATGAAGAGATTCGTGAAGCCACCTGTATGCTTGTTTTGGATTATCTTCGCAGCGATGATATTTTGGGTGAAGAGAGTCTGTACCCCCTTGATCTCGCTCGGCATTCTTCTTATCTTGCTCTACGTCAAAAGGCGTTGCGCGGATACGCGCAGCTTGCGGCCAAAAGAAAAAGTGATCCGGATAATCAGCTCTACAGACGAGCCTATGCCATTGTGCTGGAGTCTCTTCATGATGATGAAGACGATATTGTCGATGTGGCATTCTCTTTCTTGTTTGATTGTGAAAAGCCACTTCTTCCCGGTGTGGAAGGCATACTGACCGCAATTGCCGCCTCGGATGAGCGAATCCAAAGAAGAGGGCTTGAGCTCCTATACATAAAAGGAATGCTTCAAGATCCTCAGACCAAAGAAGAAGCCCAAGACCTACTCCGTCAGGTTCGAGACAGCAGCAATGAGCGCTTGCGATACCGCGCCTTTATTTTGTCTCTCACCACAGAGCTTGGTGTACAGACCTATCTTCGATACATCGATTCTCAGGTTCACACGCAGCTTCTCGATCTCGAAGAAGAAAACTGGGAAAGACAAAAAGATGCTTTTCACACTCTAGACGAGAGTATTGAGAAGCTATTTTTGTCTGCGATTTCCGAAGATAATGAAGACCGCATTGTCGATGAAGCGGAGATGCGTTTTATTTTGGATAATGCTCCTCTAGGTCCAGACATGACAGCACAGCAGTACCTTACGTTTTTATACTGCTTGCAGACCTTCCCGATGAGCGTTGCAGTTCAAAACACGCTTCGTTCCTCACTTGAAGGTGAGAAAAAAGATGCAAAGCCATTAGACAGAGAGCTAACAGATGGTGAGGTCGCACTCTTGCAGGAGATGTCTTTTTCCTATCAGCCGCAGATTGCTTCATTGGGTGCGCTTGCTCTATCTCAGCTGGGGCACATTTCCGCTCTCCCAATTTTGCTTCAGCTTGTGGATGATCGCGACGGACTGGTGCGTTCTCGTGCAATTGACGGGCTACTGACCTTTATTCATGAGCCGATTGTGGAACAGCGACTGTTGTCTTTTGTTCTCCAAGCGCCCAACATGGCAGTGCGTAAGTACTCCGATGACAAAGCCAAGCGGATTCGTACATATGTAGAAGAGAACAGCATGCAGATCACGCGATCCATGGTGGATACGATTGTCGAATGGATCTTCGAAGATGATGTGTATTCCCACACCGAGCGTTTGGCGCTGCGATACATCTTTGAAAGTGTAGAGGTCACCTTTTCATCCAACACGAGAACCGTTCTCTTCCAAGAAATCCAAGAGAGAACCTCCTCTCCCAAAGACGAAAACCTTCGTGCCAAAGCATTTGCTACTCTCTTTACAAAAGCATCGAAAGAAGGAGAGGATGCAATACGTGCGTTCATTCATCAATCTCAAGATTCTGTATATGAAGATGTGCGCATGCTTGGTGTG
>NYTD01000009.1 GCA_002683315.1 Deltaproteobacteria bacterium
GGATAGGTGGTGAGCTTATTCAGGATGTATATCGTGTTGTGAGAGGAGGATGTTGGAACCGAAATGAACAGCACTGCCGCATCATGAACCGTTTGTTTGATGACCCTTCTGACCGATACGACAGAACAGGGTTTCGCATGGTATTTTCATTATAGATATAATCATCAGGAGTACATATGAATGCACCAAATCGCAAGTCTTTTTTAGAGGAGTACTCAGAAAGGTTTACGCAAAATCATTTTCAGTGGAAAACGGATTTATCTCCCATGATAGAAGCGTGGAAGCAGCTTGATACGATCAAATACCCTTCATATGCTGGTATGAAAGAATATGTACTGACAGAATGGGAAAAAAGAACAGAACTCCATGGAGCTCATACAGAAACAGATATCTTTGATGAGCATCAAGATTTTATTTCCTCTTTGATCACCATAAAATTTTCCCTGGATCAATTGTGCAATCCAGATGGAATGTACATTGTTTTCTGTTGTGGGTCGATGAGACCTCTTTGGGCTTCAGAAAGGGTACAAGATTTGTTTTTGGAGACTCGTGAGTTTATTGAGCAGGCCCACAAGATACAAACTTCCGCGATGCAGTTGATTTTATTACTGCGAATTTATGGAGGAACACTCGATGTTAGTAAAATTCCACTTCCACGAGGAGATGGATTTTCCGATATTCTTTCCTACCAGCCCGATGTCAACAAACCCAAGAGATATTATCGACTTCGATATGATAACGAACTGTATATCACCAAAAGTTGGACCGTCCAGATGGGGGTTGATGGAGATGTTCCTCCACTAACGCAAGAGCAGTTAGATTTGATGTTGGAGAATCCATTTGATAGTGAACATCTTTCCTCCATACTGGATATGAGCTCTTTTTTCTGTAGTGGGGTGGCCATGTGTTGGGCAGAAGACATCACCAAAGATTACCAAAAACAGAAATTTCAGCAAGAATTGTTGGAAAAAGATTCCCTACATACCATCAGCAATTTAGAGCTTTTTCAAGATAGAGTATCCTCTATTTATGGTATTGAAGGATTGGAAATCGGTATCATCCTCTCTCCCTTTGACAACACCAGTCGTCGTGCCCGCTGGGAACCGTATCTGAAAAGCCTTCGATTTTCAGATACGGTCGATCCTTCTTTGTTGGAAGAATCGGACATATATCTTCGAGCCCAAAATGAGATCATGCCGATCAATGTGATTCGAGAAGAACAACACGAGCTCCGTTCTCTATTTTCGCGCGGTTTACAAAGTGTGATGATCGTACCACTGATGATGCACAAACAATGTCTTGGTTTACTTGAGTTTGCATCTCCACAACGTCATGCCTTTGATTTTCACATCATTAACCGACTATTATCTCTAACCAATGATATAGCAAATGCGATTCAATATGTGCAAGAAGGAGAGCAAGAGAAGCTTATGGCTGTGATTAAGCAGACATGTACGGCCATTCATTCCTCTGTAGAATGGAGATTTCAAGAAATGGCCAAGAATTATCTTGCGCAGAAGGCAAAGGGTGAAATCCCCATTCCTGAGCCGGTAGTCTTTGAGCGCGTAATCCCTTTATATGGAGGATCTGATATTAGAGGTTCTTCTCGCAAGCGTAATGATGCTATTCGTGCAGATTTATTACACCAGCTAACATTGGCTGAAGAGGTCATCAAAACAGCCAAAAGAAAGTATCCTCGTCCAGTGTTTGATGAACTTCGTTTTCGTATTTCTAAGCATCAAAAAACAATAGAGAAAGACTTGAGATCGGGAGTAGAGTCTAAAATTTATTCATTTTTACGCCACGTAGTCGAGTCGTCTTTCCATGAATTGTCGGCATTGGACGATGAAGTTGCGCAAAGAGTGGAGGATTATAAGAATGCACTTGATCCCAATGTAGGTGTAATCTATAAAGTTCGAAAGGCGTATGATACTTCGGTCTCTATGATCAATGATGGTATTGGTGCTTATCTTGAGCAGCATCAAAAGCAGATTCAGTCGATATTGCCGCACTATTTCGAAAAGTTTAAAACCGATGGTGTGGACTATAATATTTATGTTGGCGATGCTCTTCTTGAGCATGGAGAGTGTTCTCCCTTGGCCCTGCGGAACTTGTATTTGTGGCAACTTATGGTCACATGTGGAATTGTATGGCTGACCAAAAGCTTCAAAGACGATCTTCCAACTCCATTGGATACGGCGCATCTTCTTCTCTTGCAGTCCACTCCATTAAATATCTCTTTTCATATGGAAGAGAAGCATTTCTCTGTCGATGGGGCGTACAATGCACGCTACGAGATTGTCAAAAAACGAATAGACAAAGCAAACATCCTAGAGACAGGTGAACGCCTTACACAGCCAGAGCAAATTGCGATTGTGTATACACATGAGTCCGAAGCGCACATGTATCGCGAGTTTATCTCCTATCTTCAAGATCTTGGGTATCTAAAAGAAAATTATATTGATGTTGTGTTGGAAGATCTTCAAGGTGTACACGGATTACGGGCATTTCGAGTAGAGGTAGCAGAAGAAGCCCCAGAGGGCTGGAGCCCAGATAGACTACAACCTGTGATACAATAAGACTATTTTTCCTGTAGCCTCACAACACCATCCCAGCCTGTATCGGGAGGGTTTTGTAGATATGAGCTACATCTACGTATGTATAATCCGATTAGAACATCCGATTGTGGGTGTCCAAGAAGAGATGTAAATCCGTTGAGGGCTTCTTCAAAGTGTCCTTTTTTGAAAGAGGAACGAGCCTTGAGGAAGGCTTCTCGAATCGAGATTTTGTACTCTCTTTCTTCTTGAGGAAGTCCATCAAGTACTTCGTAGAGTGTAACTGGTTCTGTTTTGCCTTTTACGATTACTCGATCAATAGGAGTACATGTAATGGATTGTGGGTGCTTCAATTGGGTATACGTGAATTCACTGATGAGAAGTGCAGCTCCATAGCGTTTGGTCAGCGTTTCAATACGAGCGGCAAGATTGACTGGATCTCCCATGACTCCACATTTTAATCTCTCTCGACCACCAATCGTACCGAGCATGAGTTTTCCTGTGTTGATCCCGATTCCGATACGAATGGGGATTTCGTTACGCGACTGTCTTGCTTGGTTGAGTCTTTCCAAAGACAGAAGGGAGTCGATTCCAGATCGAACCGCATCATCTGCGCCACGATCAAACAGTGCCATGATTGCATCTCCTTCATAGCTGTCGATAAAACCTCGATGACCCTGAATACTCGGCTCCATATACGAAAGATATTCATTGATAAACTCGAAGTTTTCCTCAGGAGTTTTGCCTTCGACGATGGTGGTAAAGGAGCGGATATCAGAGAAGTAAATCGACATCATCTTTTCCAGATGATCGCCTCGCTCAACGTCGATGAGATCATCATGTCCGAGTAGCTGTAGAAACTCTCGGGGGACAAACCTGCTTGCAGCCGAGCTCATTCTTGCATTGACGAGATGGGGTCGTAGTCGAGCCAAAAGCTCAGACTTTGAGACCGGTTTGGATAAATAGTCGTTGGCTCCGGCATCTAGACCTTCCACGAGATCTTGTACTTGTGTTCTTGCTGTAATCAAGACAACGGGAAGCACATGCGCAGGATATTTTTTGCGTATGGAGCGGCATACATCGTATCCCGATATTTGGGGCATCATAACATCCAGGAGTACGATATCGGGCATTGGAATTTGTTCGATAAGCTCAAGGGCCTCCGCTCCTCCTTCTGCAGAAACGACTTTACAGCCTCTCATCAAGAGGTGGTTGCTCAATACGCGTATATTGACAGGGTCATCATCGACAACCATGACCGTGACAACATCTCCTCTGAGCACCAAATCACCTTCAGATACTTCTTCCATATCAGGATCGGGATTATGATGTTCTTCTTCACGTCTCTTACTATCGTATAGTCTTTGGATCTCTTGTTCTGTAGAGGATTCTCTGTGAGAAAATGCGTTTTTCTCTTCTTCTGTGGCTACTGGAATGGTGAACGAAAATGTAGATCCTTCTCCAATCTGTGATTTTGCTTTAATTTCTCCTTCATGAAGTTCGATGAGGGCTTTGGTTACACTCAGACCAAGACCGGTTCCACCATATCTTCGAGCTGTAGCCCCATCACCTTGTTCAAAAGCATAGAAGATATTGGGTAAGACATCGGGAGAAATACCAATACCTGTATCTTGGATGGATATTTGTACCCATTCTCGTTCTTTTCCTTTTATAAGACGTGCAGAGACAGAAATAGAGCCTTCTTCTGTAAACTTGATACCGTTCCCGATGATGTTGTGTAGGATTTGCTGCAGTCGATCTTCATCTGCAAGGAGAAGGGGAAGATCGGTAGGAACAGTATTGTGTAGTTCAAGTCCTTTCTTTTGTGCAACGGGGCGAGAAAGGAGAAATACGAGTCGAATGGCGGTATGGAGATCGACAGAACGCAATGAAAGAACAATATCACGGTGCTGTAGTTGGCTAAAGTCTAAGATCTCATTGACAAGTCGAGCAAGTCTTTGACCGCTTGCGACAATCATGGAGATGTCTTCTCGAATAGAACGAGAAAATTGACTTTCTTTACGATCGAGAAGAGATTCTGCAATACCAATAATTCCATTTAAAGGTGTTCTCAGCTCATGAGATGTATTGGCAAGGAATTCATCTTTCAATCGGTTCGCATTTTCTAGAAGTTCATTCTTGTCTTCCAGATCTTGGTTGTATTGAACCAATCGTTCGTTCGCAACGACTAATTCTTGTTCAGCGCTGTTGAGTCGAGTGATGTTTCGTCCATATATGTTGGCGTATTCGGAATCACGAACAGGCGATATTTGTAGCGCGTAAATTTGTGCTCCATATGTGACTTCAACGTAACAGGTTCTTTCGGCTCGAAATCCACTGTTTACTTTGGGATGAATCTCTTCGGGTATTTTGCCTCCGATTTGGGTTTTCCAAGCGGATAAAATAGGGCGAGCCGGTTCATTGGCGTATAAAACAATCATGTTTCGATTGATTCGTAAAATCGGATTGGGATTCTCATCAGGAAATCGAGCGAGATGATAGATACGATCTTCAACTTGTCTTTGTCTTGTTACATCTTGTCCAAAAACATTGAGGTAGTCTCTACCTCGAATTGGATGAATGGTAAGAGAATAAAGAACATTGCCCCAACGAATGATAACTGTTTGCGGGTCACCAGACGCCCATGCATCTTCTGCTGCGAACCAGATGTCTTCTGGGACGATGTCTCCAACTTGAATATTCATACCTGTAAGCGCAAATTTACTGGCTGAGTTGGCATATACAAGTCTATATGAGCTGTCAATACGCATTACTGGATTTGGGTTTTCCTCAGGGAAACGCGCAAGAGCACGAAGAAGGTTGATATCATCTTCAGTATTGGGGGGACGACTCATAAAAACTCCACTTAATTGTTATATAACATTGATTTTATACACAAATGAGAATCAATATATCAAGCAGGACACGAACTTATTCTTGAAATCGAAGATAAGAGGAGGTATACGAACCTATTGTATCTTTCCATGTTGTTTCCATGAACTCGCAGAAGAACCAAAGCCCTTGGTGGCCTTTTTTTTATCTGGTTTTGTTTTCCAGCCTGTTTTTTTCCATTGATTACTTTCCATATGATTTCGGTTGGGATGTTTTTCATGACACAATGGTCGTTTTTACGTATCTATTGGGAAGCTTCATTTGGATTTTATTGGCTATTGTCATCAATAGAAGTATCAATTTGTTTATATGGGACAGATTTTTTGAGCAACGAGGGAAGATTATTCCCAAGCTACTGCGAGATATGGTGAGCTCCATAATTATGTTGGCTGCAGTCGGTGGGATCATTAGTGTCTTATTCAAAAAAGACCTGACGATTCTTCTTGCGGCAACCGGTGGTGTTGGTGTTGTTATTGGTCTTGCTCTGAAAGAATTGATCGCAGATGTCTTTTCTGGACTTGCGATCAATATTGAGCGGGCGTTTCGTATTGAAGATACGATTCGTGTCGGAGATACGGAAGGGAAAGTAATTGAAATCAACTGGAGATCGACGCATATCCGAACACCGCATAATATGGTCGTTATCATTCCCAATTCAAGAATCGCATCAGCGGTCTTAACCAATCTGAGCAAACTCGGTTCTCACTTTCGTTCTGTACTGACCATTCGTCTAGATTATTCTGTTGCACCAAAAGATGGTTTACGTACTTTGAATGCTGCAGTTCAGCATGTTCAAGAAAATATTTCAGTAGATAAGGGAGATATACAAACGGTGCTTGAATCTGATGTGATTGCTGTAAACATTGATGATATAGGCGTGGAGTATCAGATTCGTTACTGGGTTTCTGAGTACAAAATGCAAGCCCTCGTCCGAAATCGTATCATATCCAGTGTGATGGAACAGCTAAGAAGAGTAGGAATGTATCCTTCTCATCCTCAGCAACACATTGTACATGAACCACACAAGATCGAAACAAAGACAGAGGAAGAAAGAAGAGAAGATTTGATTCACAATACTTCTTTTTTTGCAGATATTGATAAAAAAGAAGCGCAATACCTCTCTAAGGCTCTTTTGAAAAAGAGATATAGGGAAGGAGATGTCGTGTTGAAAAGGGGAGAGAAGGGGACATCGATGTTTTTCATTCAAGATGGACTTGCCGATGTGTATATATGGATTGAATCCCAGAAGATAGAGAAGCGAGTAGCTTCCATGATTGGAGGAACATCGTTTGGAGAGATGTCCTTGCTTACGGGAGAACCCCGTTCTGCGACCATAAAAGCCAAAACCGAATTACTACTGTTTGAGTTAAAAAAGGAACATGTGCAGGAACTTCTACAAAAGCGGCCCGAACTCGCACAGAGCATCTCTTCTATCATTGCGACCTACAAACTTCGAGATCAAGCAGTTCGTGAGAAACACAGTAAAAAAAGGGAAGTAGAGGAGAGAGAAACTTTCTCAAGACAACTATTGGGGAAAATTCAGTCTTTCTTTCAACTTTCCTGAATCATTGTGTAATAGGTCAATGCTTCATTTTCAATTCGGAGATTCTTTGTATGAATATTGTTATTGCAACATGTAATCCACTTCCCTCCTTTGAAAAGGACGATGATCCATTGTATGCTTGTTTTGAAGAAAATGGAGTGTCCTATGAGGTGATCCCATGGGATGGCATTACAGATCCAGCTAAGTTTGATGCCTGTTTGATTCGCACAACGTGGGATTATGTTGATCGATGGAAAGATTTTCAGGCTTGGATCATTCAAGTTTCAACAAAGATCCCATTATGGAATCCAAAAGAGATCATCAATTGGAATATCGACAAACGCTATCTAAAGTATCTCCATGAAAGAGGCGTTCCCATAGCACCAACCATCTGGCTTGAATCTTCAATCGATTTGGAATACGTGATGAGAGAAAAAGAATGGGAGCGTGGTTTTGTCAAGCCTGTCATTGGTGCTTGTGCCAGCGATACTTTTCGATTCTCACATGATACGATAACAAATGCACAGCAATTTTTAGATGAAACGACATCTCGCCAACGAATGATGCTACAACCATATTTAAAGCGTGTTGAGACGGAAGGAGAGTATTCAGCCATTTATTTTGGTGGTAGATTCTCTCATGCTGTTCGCAAAGTCCCTGTGAAGGGTGATTATCGAGTNCAAGATGATTTTGGTGCGTTCGATGAAGGGATTGAACCTCCANNAGAGTTGTTGACATTGGCTCAAAAAGCATTGGACAATGTGCCATATCCTTGGCTATATGCACGAGTTGATGCGCTTGTAATGGACGATAATACGTGGGTGCTCAATGAGCTTGAAATGATAGAACCATCTTTATTTTTTCGTCATGCTCCTCATGCTCCAAAGATGTTGTACGATGCTTTGGCTGAGGTTATGAGCTAGCTATTCTAGTCCGAGTAAAGATTGTCTTAACGGCACGGAAGCGGGTTTTGGTCCCAAGTAAATGGTAAAGACTGCTTCCATAAAATCGGTGCCCTCTATGGTGGTTTTGGGTGATCCATTTATGAAAAAGGTCGTACCCTTTTGCGGTTCATAGATAAAAGAGACAGTATCTCCTGTTGTGAAATTTTGGAACCATTGGTAGCATGAACGCATTTTTTCTTGTGCGCTTTTGGGTATTTGAGGATTGTCCTTGAGGTTTTGCTCAAATGTGTCCAGCATCTTTTGTTTTGGAACTTTTGAATATATGAATTCAATATCAAGTCGTTTGGGAACATTGGAGGAGATGACCTTATTAGGGTTTTTGCTTTTGAATGGCAGGTAGAGAGCAGCCGCATAGATGTCTATCCAAAATTTTTCTCGTAATCCAATCCCATTAATATTGAGGGTTTGTGTTCCAACAATCTGCTTATCTGGAAATGTTATTCCGGCAATATTGGCAGACCAGCATAGAAGAGCACATAAAAGAATCATCATAAAATCACCATTTTTTGTTTATATATCATGCAACAAAAGAGAGTGCTGCCAGCTTCAATATTTTACGAAAGTTGTATTTGTATTCTTCAATAGCTGTGGTATGAAAAGATTTGAATATACATATATGATCTGGATCAAGATAAAATGCAGCTATTGTTGTTTTCATATTTATTTGCACAAGAACCTGCAGAGTCTTCTTTGGAGCGAGCTCCCACTGTACTAGAACGAGTGGAGCCTATGTATCCATCTGTAATTGAAGAGGAAGGCATTCAAGGAGATGTTCTTTTGGAGATAGAGCTTGACGATCAAGGGAGGGTTTTAGCTGCAAACGTTTTGGAAAGCCTTCATCCAGATATTGACCAAGCAGCGATCGATGCTGTATTACAGTTTCGATTTACTCCCTATCTTGACGCGAATGGGATTGTTCAGCCCGCGAAGCTACAGTACCGTATTTCATTTTCCGTAAAAAAATCGATTCAAGAATCAGTGCAAGGAACTGTTCGGAGTGGTGATGGGATTCCTCTTGCTGAAGTAATCCTTTTGTTCTCTCAAGGAGAAGAGTTTCGAACAGTTGAGAGTGGACCACAAGGAAAATTCTCTCTTTCCGATATCCCTTCAGGGGAATGGAACCTTCTTGTCCAAAAAGACGGATTCGATACGCTACAGAAAAACGTATCTGTAACAGAAGATCAAATAACCATTCTGGATTTGGTTCTTGCTCCTTTGCAGGTGGAAGAATCAAATACGTCAGCAGATTTTGAAATTATAATTGAAGAAAGAGCGGTTAATTCGGAACTTACAGAGCGATTTATCTCTTCTGAGGAGATCTTCTTTCTTCCTGGGTCCAATGGAGATGTTGTAAAGGCAGTGCAGAATCTTCCGGGAATCGCACGTGCACCATTGGGGGTGGGACAGCTAATTATTCGTGGGACAGCGCCCGAAGATTCTACATACTACATAGATGGAGGAAATATACCCGATGTCTTTCACTTTGGTGGTCTGACCACTGTAGTGAGCAATGAGATTATTGAAGAAGTAGCGTTCTTGCCTGGGAATTACTCTGTTCGGTATGGTCGTCAACTCGGTGGTCTGGTGGACATCCGTACACGTCCATCTTTACCAGAAGAGACCAAAGGGGTCATTTCTGTCGACATCTATCAAAGTGCTTTTTAT
>NYTD01000010.1 GCA_002683315.1 Deltaproteobacteria bacterium
ACGAGATAAAAATGTAACCTGTAACCTACTCTGATTTGTTTTTTTTAATGAAGCGCGCAAAATATGTTTTATTTCTAAACTTAGTTTTTTGGGGTGATATAATCTAGGTTAGTATTGTGTTTTTGTATGTTTTATGTTCTCTTGCAGAACATCCAAATACCCTAATAAACATGGATAAAGATGCATATCAATATATGCAACGTATTTTATATTAGGACTATCAGAAATTTTCAGACTTTGGGTTGAATATGCCGAATAAATCGATAGAAAAAAAGAATCCAAAGGTTGCTTTTGTTGCTCCCAAAGATACCACAACTGACTATAATCAGCCTTCTGCCGATCTAGGGTATGGTAATTCGATAATAGGAAGTGCGTTATCTGCCGTAGAGGAGCAATCCTCATTGTTCGATGGTGCGCTGTTAAATTTAACCTCTGATATAACGGGGATTGTCTCTCCAGTACATGTTTCCAATCAAGATACACAATCATCTCTTGATATCGGTTTCATGCGAGATTCACAGGCTGCATCAGGGCAACAAATCTCTCTTGAGCGTTTACAATATTTAATGGCACAAAGTTCAGGTAGTCCACTTCCAATGGTTGTTGCACAGCGAATGGAAGAAGCGCTTGGTCATGAATTTCACAATGTACGCGTTCATACAGATTCAGCCGCAGCAAAGGCGGCACAAGGGATATCTGCATATGCATTTACATCTGGACGAGATATCTACTTTAATCAAGGAATGTTTCAACCTGGAAGCCGTAGAGGAGATGCATTGATAGGACACGAACTCACTCATGTTATCCAGCATGATGAAGGTCGTATCAATACTACAGGTGTATCAGAACCAAGTGATTCTCTTGAAAGAGAAGCAGAAAAACAAGGGAATTTGGTCGCACAGTTTTTGCATACTCCAGCAGCAAAAGTAGAAGATGCAAATGAAAAGAATATTCCTTCTTCTAAAATGGATTCGCTTACTCGAAGTTTGGTTCAAGATTTGATTCGAGCATTGGATCTTCCGGCGCAAGATATTTCTATTCGTAGTGATGAGACGGCCAAAAATCGCACGGAGCAAGTCGGTTCTACGGGACTGATGGAAAATGGTGAGGTGTTCATTCATCCCGAAGCATTTCGTCCAGATACAACTTCCGGAAAAGAGCTTCTCGCACATGAGATGGCTCATATTGCACAAGAGAATTTATCTCCAGCTACCGAAGGCCCAGCAGGACTTTTGGCAGAGGCAGAGGCGTCTCAATTTGCACAGGAGTTTGTTTCAGGTGCTTCTATATCTCCACTTCAGTATGGTATTCCCAGTGGACATGTTGCAGCCGATCCGGGAGATTCTACTTTTTTACAAAAGGTTTTGGTACAGGCAGACAATACCCGAACCAAAGACCTTTCATCTACACTTCCTACTCCCATGGATGGAACAGGTGAAGGAGGAACACAAAATAGAAAAAAGAAAGTGAGGCAATATAAAGAAGGAGTAGATGGCATTGCTGATCAGATCGAAGATTTACAGGCTTTTGATGATTTGTGCGACGCGGTATCCGACAACAAAAGTACATCAGGACCACTGAATAGAATCCGCGGTTCTCAGCCCTACAAACGGTTGTGTCAAATGTGGCAGGGTGCCAAAGATGGTGAAGAAGATGCGTCGCAGATGAAGCAGGCCTTCAATAGAGAATTCGATGATCGAGGTTTTTGGGGGTCCACAGAAAAAGCTTTTGATCTTGTGGAAGCAGCAGCCAAACGAGATGCTCGACCAGCACAGGAAATGGACCAGGTCAAACAAGATCAGAACAAAGGTGAAGAAGCCGCAACAGAACTAGAAGATCTCCAAACTGAGGGAGGTAATGGAGATCAACTCGGTGGAGAAAAGGGAACGGTTGAATTGCCAGAGGGGGTCTCTCAAGAGTTGATGAATCAACCTGTAGAACCCAAAGCTTTAGAGATTGATAGCTACAATCTTATGACGAGTTTTCCACAGACATCTCTTCATGAGATTCACGAACAACTGAATCATCGTCAAGGCCTTGCGGAGGGCTTTGGTGGATCAACATTTGATGATAGAACGGTAGAGGTTTTGGGAACCGTAGCTTCTTCGTTTGGGGAAAGTTTTGCTGATGGTTTTGGCGACACCCTTATGGATACTCTTGTTTTTGATACAGCGGGAGCTGTTCTTGATAAGGGACTATCAGTAGCAACAAAAGGGCGTTTTAACGTACCTTTTGTTGGTCCAGTTATTACCATCCTACAAACGAAGCCTTGGGAAGCAGAGTCTACGAAAGAGTATCTCATGTCAGCCTTTGGTGGAAACGATATTTTTTCAGACAATTCAGCAGCTCTTTTCTCTACGGAAACATGGACTTCCGGATGGGAGCATGCACAAGATGCTGGTGATTATATCGGTATATTTTGTGATAAAGTTGCAGACTTATTAACTGGGATTGGTGATGTTATCTCTGGTTTGCAGACAATGGTGGGTTCTTTGTCCGCTCTTGCATATATTGCAGGTGGATGTTTGTTGGGTATTGGTCTTGCTCTTGTATGGTTGGCTGGGGTAGGAGCTCCGCTTATTGCTGCAGGGGGGTGGTGCACGAATGCGGGAATGATTCTTTCTCGTATCGCGACAGCATTGGCTGGTATATCTGTAGGTATTTCTCTATTGGCTACCGTATTTAGAACTGCCGCAGCGTTGATGGTACCAACAGAAATGTACGCAGAGCAACTTCAAGGAGCGAGTGAAGCATCGTCCAAATTTGGAACGCAAGCAGGAAATAAGATAGCCGATCAGACGTGTGACACAATTAAAGGTGAAGTTCAGGCTCGTTATGAATCCCACAAACGTTCAAGCGAAAGTGGAGAAGGAGGGGGAGCCCCAAAAGGACAAGATGCAGCGAAAAAGATCGATCAAGACATACACAAAGAGCAAGATACTGTTGTTGATGTTTCAAAGAAATTAGAAGACAGTAAAAAGCAAAAGAAGGAAGAATCTAAAAAGTCAAAAGATCAAGATCCGATTGGAACCAAAAAGAGATTGGCTGTACTTGGGAACGTTATTGTGTCTCGTATGAGACCCATAAAGAACATTGCAGACGGCATCAATGATCTAAAGTCAGCATCGAAAGATGCATGGGGATTGGTGAGGAANCCTAAAAAANCTNCGTTGCAAGGTGTTCCAGAANCAACACTCAGGGATTTAGAAGATCGTAGGAAAGTACAAGAAGAAAAACTTAAATCAGAGATAGACTCTCTTCGAGCAGAATTGGAAAAGAATCCTCCTTCTCCTGAACAACGAAAAATGCTTACAGAAGAATTACAGAAGATTCAAAATTCTCTATCAAAGAATCAAGATCAGAAGGTTCGAAATGAGAGTGAAATTCAGGTTCGTGAGACAGATACATCAGATGCTTCGGATAAATTAAATGAAGCACAAGAAGAAAAAAAGCGTTTAAAAGATGATGAAGCGTCCAAAAAAGAAGATCTGGAAGAAGCAACAAAAGAACGAATGGAAGCAGAGCAAGAAGATGCACGAATTCGTTCCGAGCATGATGAGGCAAAAAAACAGCAAGAAGAAGCTTCAAAACAGATGAGTGCGAAACGAAAAGCAGAAAAAAGTAATAAAGAAGCAGATAAGATTGAGGCAACGAAGAAATCTGTTGAAGTAGAGATTGAAACACTTCGAAATAAGAGCAAAGCGCTTGATGAGGTGGGTCAAATCGATCAACAGATCAAATCGCTATCAAAAGGAAAGTCCGATCAAGAGGCAATCGCAGCTCTTCAAACGAAGAGAGAGTCGCTTGTACAAAAACATGATATTTCCGAGAATAGTATTGCAAAACAACAGTCGAGTGTTCGTCGTAAAACCAAGAAAAAGGAAAAGCAGCAAAGGAGTCTTGAGGAACGATTGCAAGCCAAGAGAAATGCTGGGCAATATGATGGTCCAAGTACAGAAGAACTAATCAACAAGCGTGACGGAGCAAAAAATAAAAAGAAGGAGTTGAGATCACAATTTGATCCCAAAAAAGATCCAGCCAAAGGACTCAAAGACAAAGAAGCATCGATAAAAGCAGAAGTTGAAGAGATCAAAACAAAACAAGAGCGTAATGATTCCACGATAAAAAGTGAACAAGAACGTGTGAATACGGAGGCCAGAAAGCCTCCGGAATCTGGCTTTGCATCTAGTTCGGGGCGAATGATGGGAGGAACAGGAAGTGCGTGGAGCAAAGAACTTCCTGAGGCGATTGGTTCGTTTATTTCATTTTTGAATGGTGAGGTTGTACAAGGACAAACACAAGAAGAAAAAAAAGCAGACCAAGAGAAAGAAAAGAAAGAAATTCAAGCTAGATTTGAGGCTATGACGGAAAAGCAGCGGCAAGCGGAAGTTCTTCTTGACATTCTTCCTCCTGTTTCGTTTATGGAACTGACGTCAGCTCAAGAAAAGGCGGCTGCAGCATATGAGCGATATTCTGGATTTCATGCAGATGCTTATAAAGCTTTTGTCGCAGAACAAGCGATTACAGGTTTATCAGCCGAAACAGAAGCGTTGGCTAAATCGGGAGATCCGGTTCAAAAAGAGTTGAAACGGCAAGAGAAACCAATCGGAGATGCCAAAAATAAAACAAAGGAGCGAGATACAGTATTAGATCAAGGAAACACCGAGATAGGAGATAACAAGGAGGATACCGGTATTATTTCCATGCTCATTGAAAAACTGTCATCAAATGCAGATAATTTCAGTAATCAGCCTTCTGTAGGAGGAGATGATTCAGAAAATATTAATAAAGGTGTACAAGAAGGTAAAGATCAGTCAAAACAGCAAAAAGAAGAGGCAGCTCAAGAATCTGCACAGCAACGAGCTGTTTTGGATGAAGCGCTTTCAATTAGAGCTTTACAACAGCAAAATGTTGATGAAAATATTTCTGCACTAGAAAGTAAACATCAACATGAACAAGGTATTTTACAGGAGGTTCGTGCAGAAAAAGCCCAACGTTTGGCAGCTCGTAATGCAGCCAGAGAAGAAGTGGAAACACACACACAAGTGTTTAATGTTGGAGTTCAGCAAATTCAGTCTTGGAGTTCTGAATATACATCTAAGAAAGCGGATATCTAATGAGAGTACTAGCAAAGGATGAACTGCAATTGATTCGCAGTTTATCTCCCAATACGTTGCGCACGTTGGCAGAACATGTTCCTTTTCCATCTCTTTTCATTCAGCTTGCAGATGCATTGGAATCAAAAGATCCCAATGAGGCGATTCATCAAACCCTGAACGAACACAATTCTCTACTTAGCCGATTGAGCGCATCAGAAACTCCTAATTTTGACCCAAATCGACTTCATGATCGTATTCAAGAGCTTTTTTCAAAACAGGAACGTTTGAAAGAAACCGAGCAAGAAATTCAATCCATATTGGATCATGAGCCAGTTCTAAAACAAATTTGGGATGTACAAGATCAGCTTAAGGATTCTTTATTACACTCGTCTCTTTCGGATATTTTGCATCAACTGTCAGATGGTATTTCGAATCCGCAAAAGAATCAAAACATTGATACAGATAAGATGTTGCAAGATATCTTGATTCAACAAAAAAAATCGTGGAAGGAGATAGATAAAAGTCTTGTGAAGCTATCAAGGTTTACAGCAGAAAAAGATAGACCTGAACTTTCTCTCCATATTCAATATCAACGTCTTTTGTGGCATCAAAATCATCTTGGAGCAGATGTAGATACGTTGCTAGCTCTATGGAAGGATACTTTTTTTACGGCAGTTGAAACAAAGGATTGGCCCACTATTTTTTCTATTGGACAGCACATTAAGCAAATAGCTTTGCTATTAAGTGACGAGGCCCTATTTGATACAATAATTGTTCATTTATCTGCTATAGCGAATGATTGTGATGATCTACAAAGACAAATCGTATTTCTACTTGAAGAAGCGCTTCAGAAAAGTATTCGTAGAACGAAGTCTAAAGTACAATTAGAAGAAGTAGATAGATTGATCTGTACAGCACGAGATCTTTATAATAGCAATACCGATCGACTTCCAGGTTTTATTGGTGCGCGTATTTTACTATCAACCGCACAGATCTTAGAAGCTCGTGGAGATAATCAACAGGCCAAAAAAATATACAAAAGGGTTCTTCGTATATATAAAGCAGATGCAGATTCGTTTCGTGTGTATGTACGAGCAGTTTTGAATCTGGGTAGGATTGATATTCTTGAAGAGAGAATCTCATTGGGAAGTGAGCGTATTGCCTTTGCGTACCAAGGAGCCAAAAAGTTGAAGAGTTGGCCTTTATTTTCTGCATCATTCCAAGCTTGTCTTGATTGTGCCAAGCTTCAAAAAGATAAAAAAACACAAGAGAAGCTATTGAAAGAAGGCTTTTCATATGCCCAAGAATATTATAATGTCGAATTTGCAAACAAGGCTCTACAATATTGGAAACAAACATTATCTTAAGTGGTGAACATATGTTCTTGATATTGATGGGAGGATGCATATCTGCATCGACAGAAACGGATGTTTCTTTGGGAGTATTGGATGTTCTAACTTATAATATTCATGCGCTTCCAAGTGCGGTTACAGGTGATGATACACGGGGGCGTGTTACCGAGATTGCTCCTCTTTTGAAAGATTTTGATTGTATTGGGATCCAAGAAGATTGGATCAATGAATATCATCCTATTCTCGTGGAAGGATCAGGGCTTCCATATGTTGATCGTTTTGATGTTCCACTCGATGATGAAAAAGTGTATGGATCAGGCTTATCGTTTTTGGGAAAGCATGTAATACGTCAATCTCAGCATATCTACTATGATTCATGTTTTGGATTGTTGGAAAATTCTTCGGATTGTTTTGCTTCAAAAGGTGTACAATTTTTAGAGATAGAGATGAATGGTGCGCGTGTTCACCTGTACAATACGCACCTTGAAGCAGGTAATGGTTTAGAGGATCAAGACGTTCGAGCTCAGCAGATTGAAACAATTCTCCAAGAGATCGATTCTAATTCGCCGGATGCTCCTGTTATTCTGATGGGAGATTTTAATCTTGAACCAGATAAAGAAGAAGAAGATTTGCTTTTGGCTCGGATTCGCGACGAAGGTGGTTTTCAGTTGACTTGTACGCAAGTAAATTGTTTAGAGCCCAATCATATCGATCAGATCTACATTCGATCAGGCATTGATATAGAGCTCGAAGTGTTGTTATGGGAAAGAAAAGAAGACTTTGTTGATATGCAGGGAATTCCGCTTTCCGATCATCCAGCGATTATGACAAGAATTCAATGGTCGAAAAAATAATATGTACATCAACGAGTATGATCCTATTTTGAGATTCTAATACATATTTACCAAACAGTTTTTGATGTTGTACGTTATAGTGTGCGGAGAACTGTTTTGGAGTAATGATGGCAGTACCTCCTTTTGTAGCACGGTATCTCGCTTCTATTTTGACGACGCAAGAACAAAGAGCTCGTGTTGCAAAATTACACTTTCAAGATGCTGGTCATGGATATGATGCCTTCGGCTTACATCCTGCTTTTGTTCATTTTGGTCTTGGACTAACACGAATACCCTATGAGAAGTACTTTCGTGTTCGGAGTGTGGGAGCAGAATCTTTACCATCAGAGGGAGCTGCAATTTTAGCGGCCAATCACTCTGGAAATTTGCCATTTGACGGGATGATGCTGTGGAACGATGTTCTTCGTCATACGCATCCGCCACGTGTTGTTCGAGGCATCGCTGATCATTTTGTTCCCGCACTTCCATTCGTCGGAACCATATTTGCTCGTGGGGGTATGGTAGGTGGTTCGAGAGGAAATGTACGCGCTCTTTTGGAAGCAGGAGAGCTTTTGATGATTTTTCCAGAGGGAACACCGGGGATCATCAAACCATTTCACAAGCGATATCAGCTGCAAAAATTTCGTGTAGGACATGCAGAACTTGCGATACGACATCAAGTACCCGTTATTCCTGTTGGTATCGTTGGTGCAGAAGAACAACTTCCCAGCTTATTTTCAAGTACAAGATTGGGAAAGATGTTTGGGATTGAAGCGGTTCCCATTCCTATTTTACCATTTCCTCTTCCTGTTCGATATCACATATATTATGGAAAACCTATTCATTTTACCTATGACTCTAATCAGGCTGATGACCCTAATATTGTTCGTTCAGCTGCGAAGAAGGTACAAGAAGAGGTTGATATATTGGTCCAAAGGGGGTTGAGAGAGAGAAAGGGAATATTTCGATGAGACGTGTTTTGGTAACAGGAGCTTCTACTCCACTCGGTGAGCAGCTTATAGAACGATTGATCAATGATTATATGGTAGAATACATTCTTGCTGTATGTGAACAAGGAAGTCCGTTGACTCTTCCCGAAAATTCTCGTGTTGAAGTTTTTGAGATTCCGATGCGAAAGCAAAGAAAAATTCATGATCTTTTGTTTGGTCCAGCTCGTGAATCAAAGATTGATACACTTGTACATACTTCAAAAGTTCATTCTGCTCGCAGAGAAGGAGCGGCTGTTCATCAGTATAATGTGGAAAGTTTTCGATCCATTCTTGATTTTGCAGAACGTCATCCAACAATTTCAAGATTGGTTCTGTGTTCAGGAGCGGAAGTATACCAAGTACAAAGAGAT
>NYTD01000011.1 GCA_002683315.1 Deltaproteobacteria bacterium
CCAGTGCACCACCACAACCTTGGGCTCCATCTCCACAATGGTTTGCCCATCACGCACACAGGCTTCGCCGCAATGCTTTTCTAAGTACAGACGTGTGAGTTCTTGGCGTTTATCCTCGTTGGGGAGCGCCCACGGTTGAATTTCGGGATTGCCCCATCCCAGCGAAGAAAATATCCAAAACCACATCACACATCTCCAAAAACAACCTGCTTATGACTGCTTAACATTGTTGCTATTCAGATACGAGACAAGAAAGATGGAGATCTTTGGTAGATGTACCAATACATCTACTACGGAAAAGCAGGTACACTACGGCATCTACTACAGGAAAGGTACCACACCGAATCATCACCACAACCCGCCCAACCTTATGGTTGGGAGATGGACTGAAGATGGTTGTTTCAATCCAGCCAGATCAAATGACGTTTTATTACAATCAGCGAAACCTATTGTTTTGGTTTTCGTCACAGGGATTTCTTTCTAGACGAGGTGGATGAGAGGATTCTCATCGTGAAGACGTAGCTGAGCGAAGCTAGGCGAAAGTTTGACGATAAGGAGGAATCGTATGGAGCCAATACGGAGAATACCGCAGGTGTGGTACCGTACCGACGACGGGTAAAGGTACCACAAATCCTCAGGCATACTACGGAATCTACTACGGGAAAAAGGTACCACAAATCCTCAGGCGCACTACGGGATCTACGACGGGCACAGGTACCACAAGTATCATCACCATTACCCACCCGACCAAACGGTCGGGGAATGGGCTGAAGTGGGTTGATACATTCCTGCCAATCCCAAAGTTCGGTTCGTTTCACCCCTTCCACTTCGCCTGTTCCGTCTTCGATGGGGGGCTTAACTGCCCTTCCCATCGTACGGAGGCGGTGTTCGGGATGGCGAACCTTTCGATAATTTTAAGCGTGGGTATACACGACGTCTGATGACGTTTCGTGTACGGGAACGTCTACGACGTAGCGTGATAGGGCCTACGGCGTCCTCAGAAATCGAAAACCCCGGTCGCGGTAGCGGAAGGAGGCATCGCTCCCGCTACGGCCGGAAACACGCGCGTCCCCCGCATTGCTGCCCCAGCTCCCACCCCGGAGGACGCGATCGGGGCTTGACGTGTCAACATATATAGGGTTGATTGTTGGAGATTCGTATTCTCTTTTCCAAGAATCCCATACCCATTCCCATACATTTCCACTCATGTCGTAGAGTCCGAATCCATTGGCTTTCTTTTGTCCGACAGGATGTGTCTTTGAATCACTGTTGTCGGGGTACCAAGCAACCTCGTCGATGTTGTTGCTTCCTGAATAAATCGTATTCTCACCACCTCTGGCACAATATTCCCATTCCGCTTCGGTGGGCAACCTGTATCCGTTTGCATCATGGTTCCATTTCACCTTCATCGACCAATCGTAATCATTTTCAAATGGCTCTGGAAGTACATAGACCGGCTCCAATCCTTCCATTTCACTCAGCTTGTTGCAAAACAATACCGCATCACACCAAGACACCTTCTCTACAGGTCTGGTCGAACCTTTGAAATAACTCGGATTCTCACCCATCACCGACTCATATAATCCTTGGGTGCACGCATATTTGCTCACCAACATTCCCTTGGTCAATGTCACCTTATGCTGAGGCTTTTCATCATCATCTGCCTCACCATCATTGGGAAGAGCACCCATCAGGAACATACCTGCTGGTACTTCCACACCCGACATCGAAAACGACACGACCTTCTTTTGTTGAACCTCTGATAGATTGCTCCACTCTACATTCCCCAAAACCTGTACTTCCATTTCATCAAAGCCACCTGATTTGTACAACGGTTTCCACACACTGCCCTCTTCGGTGATCACCGACACAACCTCCGACATCCACAATAATCGATGGACAATGCCCAAATCTTCTCGCAAAACGATTTGTCCGTTATCCTCTTGTTTGAGCACGACACACAACCCCTCATCACCAAAGCTACGAAGAAGCTCGACACATGACTTTACTCCCTCTTCGCTCTCATCTGTGAGAAGTGTTTGAAACTTACCCAAAAGCATATCGCTCAAACCACTCTCTTTCCATGTCGATTCTAGCTCTTGAAACGTACTCATACATACTCCTGATTATATATCAAAACTCTAACGAAATCTTCCGCCCATATCAATCAATGAAGGTAGAAACGAAAATCAGCGAAACCTATTGTTTTGATTTTCGTCACAGGGATTTCTTTCTAGACGAGGTGGAAAGAACACTCGTTTCACCTACTTCCTTTCCCTCAACCCCATTGTCCACAGTTGGTCTGCAAGCACATCTTGTTTTACTCTTGGGGATACTGTGATGGCTCTATCTTCTAGAGAAGACAGGTTATGCAAATCAAATCGCAAATCATTTAACTTGTGGCATGATGCACAAGAAGTATTGGGAACCAAAAACTCATTGGGATTGGAAAGCACATCGATCGTCGGATCATCTGGACTGGTGACTACCTGCTCAGCCAAAGCTTCATTTCCTTGTTCTATACTCTCTACAATCAACTCATCTTCTGAGGCCATACTTACAGTTTGTGTTTTGCCCATATTCATCAGCAAACGACCGGTCTCTCTATCAAAAACCTCTAGATCGACTGGCGTAATATTTCCATCTAGTCCAGAGAATGCCAAGAAAACCCAAATATCAAGATGCGCGGGCTCTCTCCCTTCTGGAAGCGAAAATGATGTTAGCTCTCGCAGCTGATCAGGATGCGCAACCTCGGATAAAAAAGAACGCAAACGACCTTGGAATACAGAAGCAGTCTCATCAAAGATCCACTCTGAGCGGATATCGTATTCATCCCATGATCGTGCAGAAAGCTCTGAGCGCAAAGACAAAGTTTTCGAAAGTAGCCATGAAGCTGTTTGATCACGCTGCTTAGAAAACTCCTCAACAACATCATCGGGAATAGAATCTGCCAGTCCACCTTCACGAAGATGATCTGCAATCGCATTTTTCATAGGAGCGTCGACAATATTACCTTGCGCATCTCGTGCCTCAAGAGGATAAAGAGCATGAATGGCACGGTCGTCTGCATATTCAGAAAAAGTAGTCCAGCCTACGTAATGATCAAGCAAAACAGGTTGCCACACCAAACGAACCATGGGCCAGCACAGTTCTTGAGGATCTTGAGTTACAGCAACACCAAGCGGAGCACAAGGAACGATTCGCATCGAAACCAACCGCCAATCTTCATATATGTTTTCCCACTCCAACGCTTCTCCTACCTCAGTATTCAGATATGAATCGGATACAGCTTGCACCCATCGATATGGAAGAAAAACATCTCCTTTACTGGTCATGTCTCCAGCAGAGAGAATAGGCTCTTTTCCTTGAAACATAAGTGCCAAGTCCTGTACTGCTGGAAACCCCATGGGCCAAGATGATGGATCAATCGTTCCTTGGTTGTTAGAGACTTCCCCAATCAAAACAGGAGCTTTTGCTACCGCATCGATTGGAGCTTCAACAGAACAAGCAGTTCCCAATACAGTCCACAATCCCAACATCATAAGACACCTCACGATAATATACTAACAAGTATATAAATTCTAACGTGCTCATTGATGTGACAGTTATGTAAGAGTGATGGACAAATATTGAGAGAGGAAAAATGGAATGAGAGAATCAAAACAACATGTCTACACATGGTTTTCTGATATTACAGGAGAAAATGAGGATGTTTGGCTTATGGAACGAGGTCTCAGCATCACACAATCAGAAAATGGGCCTGATCTCATTGTAGAGAATCTACACACGGGAGAAAAACATGAAGCGGGTCATTTTTCCGTTCACGATCTTGCCTCACTTGAACAATCTCTCCAAAAAGAACAGGCTTCTCCTCCTCGATTTGAGCTTCATGTTCGTCGTTCCTATGAAGGATTACGCCATGTGGATGTGGCGAATCTACAAGCGCATGCCAAACCCAAGAGCATGTTTCAAGTCGCATCTAATTTTAACTGCGCGGAAGTCGCTCACTCATCTGTTTGCATCGACGGTGGCAATTTTGTCAGCCATCTGGCCATTGATGGCACACAAGGACCAGCAGCAAGTGCAAGTGCAGGAGTTTCTGCCATTACGCGGATGCATGCCGCTTTTTTCAACCCATCCACCAATCCACAAACATGGGGACAAAACAACTCTCGACAGATCGAACTTCTTGGACACCCTCTTGTTTCTCCCCACTTTCCCGTCATCAATGGAAAGCTTATCTTTTCACAAACTGAGCCCATCATCTATAATGAAGAAGAATTATTCCCCCACGTTCGTATCGGGCTTCACCAGCGAGCGCGTGCATACTTTGGACTTCGAAACCCACCATTCATGGAGAAGATACATAGTCCGCCCATCATCGATCAGGTATTCGTCGCCGCCCTAAATCGCAGAGCACCCCTTCCTATTCCAGATCATCTGGATCATAAGACACANCTTCTATTAAAAGCCGCNTATACAGGAACCTANNTNGCCGCTCGATATTGTACAAGCCATCATCTGGTTCTTACCCTCATTGGCGGGGGTTCCTTTGCTAATCCACCACAATTCATCGCACAAGCCATCGCACAAGCGCACTTGAACCATGCTTCTACAACAAATCTAAAAACAGTAATTCTTCCCCTCTTCCCCATCGATGGCTTTGTTCAAGGGGAAGATTTTTGTGCACTGCTCACAAATGAATTTTCAAAGAGAGGAATGAAAGAGCTTCTATCAATCAAATATTTTTGAGAAAAAAAAATAAGGGCAAAACACTCTGCCCTTATTTCTCATGTTTACTTCGTGTACGAAGATTTACACTTCTTTATGTTTAAACTGATCTAATTCATTTGGATCAAGGAGCTCTGAACCACTTTTTTGACCGGAGAGCTTCATGGCAACCTGCTCACCAAATACAGCACCAAAAAGAGTTGCAAGGAATGCTCCGGTATTTGGAATCAAAATACCGAGTCCCAAAACAGGACCAATCATACCAAAACATACAACAGCAAATACAAGTGGATTATCAAGTGGATTCATAGTAACCTCCGGAGAAGATAACTTTAACTTCTATCACAAAAGCGATCAAGCCTCAAGTTAGGATTTTGCTATTCTGTTCGCAAAATAAGATGAACGCCAAACTCGGTATGCACCAAGTTGGAAAGCTCCCCAACCTCAAGAGCGAATGCTGCATCAGAGAATTTTCGAACCATTTGACCATGAGAAAACCGCCCCAAATCACCACCATCAGATCGAGAAGAACAATCGGAATAGGTTTGTGCCAGATCAGAAAAGGACTCCCCATCCACAATACGAGACCTGACCTCCAACATGGTTCTCTCCGCGTCGTCTTGACTACGGTGATGGCGCTGCTTCGATGGTGGCCATTTCATTTTGTGCTCTAATAATATGTGTGATGCGCGCATAATCTCTCCATTTTCATACAGCATACCACCAACATCAAATTATCCATCATCTTTTTTCTCAGTTGTGAGACGAAGCAACACCTCATTTTTTCGAAGCAGAGGAAATGCCGATGGTGAATTGTATTGTGCATAAATCGCATCTCCTGCGATACTTTGATTGTTCTCATTCAACCAAGAACGCAGACGCTGCTCGTACTTTTTGAATTTTTTCTGTGTCCCGTACCCTGAAAAATGGATACTCGCGACATGCCCCCATTGAATTGTTTTCAATTGCACAGCAGAACTGGAAGGAGCCGGTAAATCCTTCTCTTTTTCACTCATCACGAACGCCACCTGCATTCCTTGTGATTGATTTTCTTGAATCACGGGAACAGTCATGGACATACTCTTTTGCTCTTCGTTTCCACCAAAAATATAACGAGCGACCACACGAAACCCTTGGCTAAGCTCTTCCCTCCCTTCCCCACGTCTGGTTTGCGCAACGCGAAAGGAATCATAGGCTCGAATCTCTATTTTTCCATCTTTTTGCAACACATTGTATGTTGGACGTTCAAGCCTTCCCTCATACAAAACCGTGTATCCAGACCACAAGCCAACAAGACCACCCAACGCAATGACAATAATTTTTACCACAACAACCCTCTGTATGATTTGGTGATTTGGAATACAAACCACTTGATTTATGGGATACCCTATACACAACTAACCTCAAGATTCTTGATGCTAAATTTTTTCTTAGCCTGCACATCTAGCACCGATCTTTACTTTAAAATGGAAAGCGATTCTCCATCACAAGAGGAACAAACGCCTGACCCCATGAAAGAGTCATCATCAACAAGACAACAATATTTCGCCCACAACTCTTTTGACATCAAGATTATCTAGTCTTATCCTATGATGCTGATACTGTTATCATCGATAGCTGGCGTATTAACCTATACAACACTTCCTCATTTCATAAAATCTGCATAGGATCCCCCATGAGATACACACCCATACTTTTACTTTGCTCTTGTTTTGCTGAGTCTTCTATCAAACAGTACAACGATTCTCCAGAAATCCAGATCGCATCCCACGAAGACAATACGACCATAGAGGAAGGAGATACAATCTTTCGTGCATTGGTTTCAGACCTCAACCATGATTTTGACACACTAGAAGTACAATGGCTCATTGATAATGACATCGTTTGCGAAGCATCTGTTCCCGATGCCAGTGGAGAATCCCTCTGTACGACAACCATCTCCATCGGCAACACACAGATTCAAGCAGAAGTTCGAGATCCAGAAGGAGGCTTTGCTTTTGATATCCTTCCTTTTGAAGTAGAGTCTAATGCTCCTCCGACAACACCTGTTGTGGAGATTCTTCCAGAATTAGCAGGATCTGGAGATGTTCTTACGCTGAGTATTACAGGAGCCGTAGATCCTGATGGAGACCCTATATCCTATCGCAGCGTCTGGTTCAAAAATGGAACCGAATACGCGACAATCGAACAGATTGAACCAGAAAACACACAAACAGGAGACGAGTGGAGTGTGGAAGTCTATGCCTTTGATGGCTCTTTAGAAAGTTCTCCCGGCTCTGACAGCACCATCATCGTAAATGGAGCACCCATAATTGAGGTGTCTATTGATGCACCCAATGGATTATACAATGACAGTACTTTTGAATGCGTTGCCAATATAGTCGAACCTGATGGTGACACATATACGCATACATACGAGTGGCTCATAAATGGAACATCTGTTGGAACAGAGAGCACACTAAATATGTCCGCCACCATTGCATCTCCAAACGATGAAGTCACCTGTATTGTTACTGCAACAGATTCTCAAAATGCCATAAGAGAATCCCAAGAGAGTGTGACTCTCTTGAATAGAATCCCNACTCTTGCTGCTCTTGTNCTCTCTCCATCTGCCCCAACCACGCAAGATATGCTTCAACTAACATATACGTACTCGGATGAAGACCAAGATAGTGTCACGATCGATATATCGTGGTTTGTGGATGGAAGTCTGGTACAGAGTGGAAGCGATATACTTGATTCCGCCTTATTTCAGCGAGATCAAAACATATCTGTTGAAATCACTCCTTCTGATATGTATGAGACAGGAAACTCGCAAACCCTAAGCACAATGATCCTCAACAGTCCTCCACAAGGAGCAATCGTACGAATCGATCCAGAAAACCCTCGAGAAACAATCGACAATCTGCATTGTCTGCTTGAAACTGAAGCCTATGATCTTGATGGAGATCCGATTACACATGTTTTCTCATGGAATAAAAATGGTTCTCCATACACTGGCAGCACACTGAATACCGATCATACAGGAGATGGCATTCCGGGAAGCGAAACAATGGATGGAGATATCTGGGAATGCTCATATGTTGCACAAGACAACACACTTTCTTCGACCCCTGCAACCATCGATACAGAGATCGGTCCCAATATTTGTTACGCATATGTCGTACACACCCACGAAGTCTCTAGCTGTACGCAAAATCAAACCCAAACCGTAGAAAATTGCGTTCCCGCATCGGGAATCACCACATGCTACCCACAATACTGCGATACAGGAGAAACCGCACAACCGCAACATTACTCCAATGGTTCTTCCACTGGAGCATACTGTTCAGATTGGGGACAATGTGAAGGAAACCCTAATTATGATGTATCAGGACAATCTGGATGGGATTGGGTTAGCGGCTATTGGAGCTGCACATATACGACCACCACTGTCCCTGTAACAGTGTATGGTGGTGCGAACTGCGGATATTATGATACATGTGATCTTCAGCAAGCTACCTGTGGAACTCCTGATTCTTGCACGCCATAAAATAATCACACAATGCTGAATTGTGATCATTAGACAAGCAGAGAGCACTGTGCTAAATTGCCTCTTCAATTTTTGCAGGGCTTCATCATGAACAAAAAACCTACCATTCTATATACCAAAACCGACGAATCTCCCGCCATAGCAACCCACTCGTTGCTTCCAATTATTAGGGCTTTCACAAAATCTTCTGGTATCGAATTTGAAGTTGCAGATATCTCTCTCGCTGCACGTATACTCGGCCAATTCCCTGAATATCTCACACAAGATCAGCGCGTAGAAGATACACTTGCCATGCTTGGAGAAAGAACCCAAGATCCCAATACCAATATCATTAAGCTCCCCAATATCTCTGCTTCTCTGCCACAGATGCTCGCCACGATCAAGGAGCTAAAAAGCCAAGGCTACAATATCCCTGACTATCCCGAAAACCCACAAAGCCCTGAGGAGCAACAGCTTCAACATCGATACAACAAAGCCAAAGGAAGTGCAGTCAATCCCATTCTTCGAGATGGAAACTCCGATCGAAGAGCCCCAAAGCCTGTCAAAAAGTTTGCCCAAAACAACCCACACTGGATGGGAGAATGGAGAAAGGATTCCAAATCTCATGTTTCCTGTATGTCTGGCGGTGATTTCTATGGTTCTGAAGAATCTTGTACTGTTCCTAATACATGTCGTGTAGACATTGTGCTATCCAACGAACAAGGAAAATCGATCACGCTGAAATCAGATCTTGCTCTGCAAAAAAATGAAGTCATCGATGCCTCATTTATGAGTGCGTTGGCGTTAAGTACTTTTGTGACCGAACAGATTCAAGATGCCAAAAAGAAAGGAGTCCTGTTTTCCGTTCATCTCAAAGCAACGATGATGAAGGTTTCCGACCCTATTATTTTCGGTCATATCATCCAAGCATTCTACAAAGACATCCTCAACACGTTCTCAGCTGAACTTGCACAAATCGGATTCAACCCCAACAACGGAATTGGGGACCTGTACAAAAAAATCAATACACTCCCACAAGACAAGCAAAAGATCATTACAGAATCTATAAACGCACTGTATGAGCATGGTCCCAAACTTGCCATGGTTAATTCCGATAAAGGCATTACCAACCTCCATGTTCCCAATAATGTCATTATCGATGCGTCAATGCCTGCAGCACTACGAAACTCGGGTAAAATGTGGGATCGAAACGGAGAGAAACAAGACGCCAAATTCGTTATTCCAGATCGCTCCTACGCCTCCATATATCAAGAGGTCATAGACTATTGTACAGAACACGGTGCTTTTGATGTCGCTACTATGGGTTCGGTCTCTAATGTTGGTCTGATGGCTCAAAAAGCGGAAGAATACGGCTCTCATGACAAGACATGGGAGATTCCATTTGATGGAACCATTCGCGTACAATCTCAAGATGGAAGCACATTCTTTGCACAGAAAGTTCAACAAGGTGACATCTGGCGAATGTGTCAGTCCAAAGATGCCCCCATCCAAGACTGGGTAAAGATGGCTGTATCTCGCGCTCGAGCAGTCGGAAGTGCTATCTTTTGGCTCGATCAAAACCGAGCACACGATGCTCAGCTCATCGAAAAAGTAAAACAATATTTACAAAACCACGACACAGAAGGCTTGGATATTCAGATATTAGCGCCAAAAGATGCTATGCGACACACCCTAAATCGCGTCCGTTCTGGACAGGACACCGTTTCCGTTACGGGTAATATCCTTCGAGATTATCTCACAGATCTCTTCCCAATTTTTGAATTGGGGACCAGTGCCAAAATGCTTTCCATCGTACCTCTTATGAAAGGAGGAGCCCTTCTTGAAACAGGTGCCGGAGGGTCTGCACCGGCTCTACTTGATCAATTCTTTACAGAAAACCATCTTTGCTGGGACTCTTTGGGAGAATTTTTGGCTCTCCAAGTATCGCTTGAACACTATGCAGAAGTACATGACCACGCAAGAGCAAAAACATTGGCTGATGCGCTTAACATCGCCATCACAGAATACTTGCAAAACAACCGTTCACCCAAGCTCAAGGTACATGAACTTGATACACGTGGAAGTCATTTCTATCTTGCATTGTATTGGGCTCAAGCTCTACGCGAACAAAATCAAAATGCGGAGCTAAAAAACGAATTTGGTTCCATTTCACAAGCCCTAAGCAACAATGAACAAATAATTGTGCAAGAGCTCAATGATGCACAAGGAAATACAGTATCAATAAAAGGGTATTATAACCCATGTTCTGACACATGTACGCAGATTATGCGCCCAAGCCAAGCATTCAATCGTATCCTTGATAACGTATAGATTCCATTGTAATTCATGTCTAATCGCACCATACTATTTGTTCTACCATCAGCACAAGCGATAGGCGGTGTAACACGTAGTGCACACCGCCTCATTCAATCTCTTCGTACTATGGGTCATCTTGTATGGGTCATCCACCCAGATCCCTCCTTATTTCCTGGAGAAAGAACAAAAGAATCGCACACATGGGCATTTCATCCAAAAGGAGGATTACAGCACTTTGTTGATGAAACCCTACGTGCAATCCATACCATAAAACCCGATGTCGTTGTTGGGTGGTATGCTTCTTCTGGTGGATTTGTGGCAACAACAGCTGCATCCCAAACAAATATTCCCGTTGTAGTTGCATCTCGAGGAAATGATATAGACCTTGACTTCTTTCTTCCACAAAAACACTCTATTCTACGCTGGACAATAGAGAATGCCTCTGCAATTACCACTGTATCCCGCGAAATGGCGGCAAAAATCCAAGCTTGGTTTCACCGACCTGCATGCTTTATTTCCAACTCCGTTGATTCATCTCTTTTCTATGACGATCCCAAAGAGACACAAACCTTTACACAACAACACAACCTCAATAATGGTCCGATTCTAGGACTATTTGGAGAATTCAAACCAAAGAGAGGATTGGACCTTCTTTCTCGTATCGCATACGAAATCGATTGCTGGACTCCTCTATTTATCGGATCCATCCGTCCTAGTGTCATTCATCTACTCCCACCACATGCCAAACATATCGAATACATTCACGATATTCCTTCACTGAGAGGAGCATATGGAGCATGTGATGTCATCATTCAGCCATCGATTCATGATGGTATGCCCAATGTTGTGCTTGAAGCGCTGGCCTGTAAAAAAAGAGTTCTGACTTCTTCGGCCGGTGGACTTTCTGATATTTCATCTTCGCTGCGCAACGCACATATTTGTCACGACGATCAAGACTGGGTACAATCGCTCAAAGATATACGAAATCATACGTTTGTTTCCAGCCCCATTGTTCTCCCAAGTCCAAAAGAAGAAGCACTCTCCTTTTGCAAGATATTCGATCAAGTCAGCTCTTCATAAACAGAGAGCAAAGCATCGCGCTGCTTCGCTTTGGAAAAGTGTTCATTAAGCCGAATATGAGTGTTCTTCGATGAAGAAGATGCTTTTCCTAGCGCTTGCACAAAAGAATCTGTAGAATAAGGACGATAATAATATCCTCCATCACCCAGAACATATCGTGTAACAGGCAGATCTGACGTTACTATCGATAGACCAGCAGCCATATAGTCTAATATTTTGATGGGCATACATCCTTGAATAAGATTTCGAGCGCATGGTGTAAGTGGAGCAAGCCCAATATCTTGCTCTTGTAAAAAGAGGGATAATTGTTCTTTGGAGATTGGATCTTCGACACGAATCTTCTCTCCTACCGTTCGTTTGTACACCCACTTTTCAAATTCTTTACGCCCTTTACTTGGACACAACATACGAAGACGAAAATCAAATGACTCAATACATTCCAAAGCACGAATAGCATTATAGATACCTTGCCAACGGGTTAGAGTTCCGATGTAGCATATCCGAATGGGATCATGCTTGGTTTTGACCAGAGAATCCATAATAGGAAATGAAGGCGCATTGGGAACAATACGAATTTTTTCTGCTGCAACACCAATATCCAACAAGTACGATTTTGTTATCGGATTGGTTACAACAACACGAGTTGCTCGGTCCAACAGTGCGATTTCCATGCTCCGTAGCTTTCCTCTTAGCTGAGGTTGCTCTACCATTTTTGGATAATGATAGGGCATTTCAATACTCGCTAGGCCATTCACTTCATAGATCAAAGGCTTCCCTTTGGGAACAGCAAGTCCCTCCCAAGGAGATCGAACATGATAAATATCAAATGGGTTCTTCGCAAAAATATCTTTGCATCGATGATAAAATTCTTTTCCTCGACTCAACCAGTTTGGATTCATTATATCAATGGGTAAGTGACGCCAACCGTACAATGGTTGATGTCCTAGTGTAATCAATGACACCTGACACACTTCTCTCAGATGATGTGCATTCGCGAGAATGTGTTGAGACGCTCCTTTGGAAGAGGGAACCAAATCATAAGAAGCCAGCGCAACACGTTTCATACTATTTTCTCTCGCAACACTTCTAGAGCTTGGTTTTCGGAAAGAAAATCATCGCAGTGATGACACTGTTCCAATCGCTTTGCTCGCATTTGAGCTCGAAACTGTTGATACTGCTCCCCATTGAATAGCTCTGCTATTCCCTGTTCTCGAATATTACCAAGTGGTTTTATCAATCGGTGTGTCCCACAACACGGATAAATATCTCCTTTGGGACCAACCAAGACATGAAACCATGGAATAAAACACGGTTTCTTTTGATAGTACGAACGGGCATAATGTTGCTGCGCTGAACTATTGAGATCTCCATTTGTTTTTCCATAAATCCAAGGAGAGAAATTCTCAAGATGAACAATTTCTTCCAACAATGGTGCAACGATTGTATTGTACCGCTTAATATCCACCAACGTGGGAACCTTATTTTTTTCCTCCCAAGCATCCATTGGGATCAGCAACCAGCTATCAATGGAAAATTGCTGCAAGAGATAGGCAAGCTCCGGAAGATACGTATGATTGCGTTGATTGACCACCGTATTGATACGTATCTTGTTTTTTCGACGCTTGTGCTTGCTGAGTAGTGTAAGTGTATTGAGGGTTTTCTTAAATGCGTTTTTTTGTCCTCGAATCGTATCGTGTATTTTGGGATGTGGCCCATCAATGCTCAGTGTGATGGAACGAGCTGGAATACGAAGCAAACGTTTGATCTTTTCTTTGTTGAGCAATGTACCATTGGTGGTCAACGTTACTCGAATACCCAATATGTGTGCATATTCCATTAGGAATAGGGCATCCTTTCTCATAAAGATCTCTCCTCCCGTAAAATGGACTTTTTTGCATTTCAATGCTGCCAATCCATCCAGAACTCTGCACACTTCTTCTGTATTCAGATCTCCAGTCCGTTTTCTAGTCCAGTATCGACACATAAAACACTTTAGATTGCATGAATCGACCAGCTTGAGCTTCGCTGATATAATTGTTGGAGAAATATCACTCTCATATCGCATTCTTAATGCTTCTTCATTTCCTGTATACAGATCCAAAGCACGACGCATCGATTATCCTGCCGTGCGGGTATGATGTGAAAAATGTCCAAATATGGGACGTAAGAACCCCACAACCTGATCTACCGTATAGGCTTCATCTTCTTGTAGGATTTTTATACGAAAGTGCATTCCCTCATCGGTCGAATTTGGATGCACCCATGTTTGAATTGGTTCATCAAAGTGTTCTGAAAGATGATTGGTAATCATCTTCTTACAAAAAAGAAGTGTATCGTGTGAATCAAGAGCATAAAAATGATGGTTGGGACAAATGAGCATTTTTATGATGAACTTTTGCTTCATCACGTACCCTTTACGAACTTTATACTTGGTAATAAAGTCAAGTTTCACCTTCGTTCCGTCCGTACAAATAAAATTGAAGGCCAACCAGTGGTCGGTGGCTTTGTATTTGTAATTCCCATGCATAGAACGACCTTCCCATGTCTTTTTCTCTGCACTTGCATATGGTGTTTCATCGAGATGATAATGAACTTTCGAATTAATTTTAATATCATGCTGTAGTTCGTGTAAGAATTTCATGAGGAAATCACCCTTGGAATTTGCCCTCATTCCGGCAACATTCCAAATGATGAAACCCAAAATTCCAAGTCCGATTCCAAAGCAAGTCAGATCGGCACTCACTAAGAAAATATAGAGCATCAATGGAACAATGATTCCAAGCGTCCATTTCCGAATTTTTTTCTTACGTTTTTCCAGTCTTTCTACTTCTGCTTTTTGCTGTCGAATCACAACATGTACTTGTTTTCTCTCCACACCAGCCTCTTTGATTACCTATGTATCATAACAACATATACGATTCATTGTACCTGATCCATGCGCATCAGATAACCATAAATTCACATATTGCGCTACGAACAATCCTTTAGAAAATCGAAAAGATCTTGATACGTTGATACCATCAATCCAAATCGCATGGTTCGTCGGAATTGATCATCGTATCTCTTTTCCACTGGCATATGTGCAACGTTCAAATCTAAGGAGTTTAGTTCCCAAAAAAGATTATATCCTGCACCCACGCACAAATATCTTTTGGCATTCGGAAGTGTATGAAAACGATGATTGATGAACGTTGTATGAACAGGGAATAACGAAAACCATCGTTTGGGTATTAAATCTAGATTTCCAATTACACAAAGAGATACTTGGTCATTATTGATTTCAATAGGACGTGTAAAGACCCCTGTATAAACTCCATTTGGAGGATTGTCCCACTCACATTTTTCCAAACAATAAGGAATCCATACATCGGTATACCATGAACAAGAGGCTTTGTAGTCATGATACATCTCTTCACGTACATATCGAGCAACCAGAAAAGAGGATTCGTACCGTTGAATGATTTCTTGCGTTATCTCATGTCCGACTCCCTTTGGAAATGTATCGACTACGACACAATCATGTGAATCAGCGGACTTCATCAAGGTTTCCACACTCCACGCTACAAGATCTTTTCCTTGTGGATGTATCACAGGAATGGAAGATGAAAATGGAGATTCTTTTTGATGCATAATGGTTGCATCGGAAAACTGCTGTGCAATGAGGTTCGCTCTTTGAATATGTCCGTTTCCCCCACCAAGAGCATAGACCAAAACTTTTTTGGGGGAAATCTTCTGTTCAGCTATCCAGATATTCGTAGGTAACATCAAAGTGCTTTTCTGTATCAAAAACGCGGAGCTCTTCTTGTTCAAAATGCAACAGTTCATCCATATCCAACATTCCCTTGCTTATGTTGAGCTCTCCGCTACATGAAACGCACATTTTTCGTTCTTCATCAAAGTGTTCACTACACACGTTTAACGAACATTCTGGACAAGATAATGTGGTTTTCATTCCACATGGACGCGAGATCAACTGTCCAACCATAACTTCGCACTTCATCTCTCATTCTCCTAGGTACATGCCTTTCTTTCATGTATGATGGTCATACAAAATCTGCAACGATATCCAGAATATCAAAATACGCTGTTGTACTCAATGTGCTACTGATCTTTCATCAAATCTACATGCAACAACAGATTCTCAATCGTATTGTGCAATTCTTCAATATCAGCAACAAGTTGATCATATTGCAACTGTCTTTGGACTGTCTTCTTTGGTTTTGCTTGTAAAGCATCGTATCTTTGTTTTTTGCACTGAAACGCATACAATGCACACAACAGTGTATGCTCTATGGAAGAAAATCCAAACGCACTCGATACTTGACGATCTTGCCACACATGTCTTTCATCATCCATCAAGCCTTGATCAAGGAATGAATCAATCGAACCTGAAGGAACAGGAAGGTTTCGAAGATGACCAATCTTGACCTGCGGAAAGGTTTGTTGACGAGCCTCTGGGATTGAATTGATGTAAAAAAAGGCAATAATGGTTGAATTTAACCACGAAATCGTTTGGTCGTCACTCCATTGTTCCATCCCGTAGCATGCCAACACTGAATTACGAAAAAAACTCTTCGGAATGTGTTTGGAAGCAACCGGCCTGTTTCCTGTTTGCCGTATCAAAATGCGTACCCGCTCATAATCTTCAAGCGAACGGATTGTATAGTACTCACCTTCTTTTTTTTCGTATTCTAAATACAGCCACCGATTGGCTGTATCCAGACGAAAGGGATGAATATTCTTCCCTTCATATACAGGAACATGACCTTTTTGGCGTACTTTGGAAATCAACTGTTTTGAACAATTCCCAGTATGGACACCAATATCTCGAAAGCTATCTTTGGGGGGTTTGGTACAACACTCAAGGCGCGACATATACGAATCAATAATTTTTTGATAGGCGCAGGAAGTCTGGAGTATAAAAGGATCGATTCGTGCTTGATTCCCACTCTCCTTTTGTACAACCAGTGCAAAGGAAGGTTGCTCTACTCCTCCAAAAGCCCCCTCTCCAAAATCAGAAAGAGGCTCTTGTACTGTGGAGTGCTGACGAACGACATTTCGAATCGCGGCATACCCCGACAGTTCTGCCAATTGTCGGGGTAAAATAAGCCCTAGAAAACCATTTTCTCTGGTACGATACAGTCCTTGCTCTACAAATAATGAATGTAATGTCAGCCAACCCGCAAATCCATCATACAAAGATTGGTATATGCGCTTTTCTTGTACTGTTATTGGGTGTGCGTGACGTCCAGAAAAACTGATCCAAGGAGGGTTTCCTATCATACAGTCAAAGCCAGGGTTTTCTCGATCGAATACCAAAGGAAATGCTTCTTCCCATGAAAAAAAAGTCATCTCTTTGGGTTCATCACCAAAACGTTCATAAAACAAGTCCTCATCCAAAACGCTGTTTCCTTGGCGTATGTGTGTATCCAATACCCCAAGAGTGTCCCAAGACATCCCCACAGCGAACCATAAGGATAGAATACATACATCTACCGATGTGGGGTTGATATCTACCCCATAGACACAAAAATTCACGACATCACATAGAGCTTGTTGATCTCGATCTTCGTGATCGCCATCAGAATATTTTGATGCAATCATCAATGCGGCATCCAATAAAAAAAGGCCGCTACCACAACTGGGATCACACACCCGTATTTCTCTCTTTTCTTCTATTTCTCTTTGTTTCAACACAGGATTTAAGGCCTGCCTGAGAACACAATCTATAAGTTCATCGGGTGTATAATGAGCTCCTGTCAATTTTTGTTTGCTCAGTTCTGTTTTTTGGAGTGAGAAAACACCGTTTTGTATCCTTGCTTGATACGAAAGAAGCGCTTCATACGTCCAGCCCAAATCCTTTGCGTGAATGGACTCTTCTTGTATGAAATGTATCGTATTCTGTACAACACTTCTCAGAGCTTCATCATCACATTGGTTGCTCAAAAGATAAGGAAAAACCGATGTACTCCACAATCTACGTGCAGAACGATCATCCATTCTTGAGCAGTATACGTCCATATATATACCAAGTTCTTTCCACGCGTTACTCTTTTGCACAGCATAGAAAAGCTGTGTACCCTCTCTCGTTTGTGACGTACACCTATCTTCGACAATTGCCATACACAGCAGACGATAGACCAGTCCTATCAATTCTCCAAACAGAGGCTGTGCATACTTTTTGTTCGTGGATACATCAACAAAACCAGTACCAAGAGTACTGATTGATTCCGCAACAAAACGGTGCATAACTGTTCGAGATGGCTTCATAAAATATGGACTCTAGACATCATTATAACTGATCTTCGAATTCTTTTTTCCAACGCAATCCTCGCTCGTATATTGGCGCATATACCAGCCATCCAATCATCGTCATTTGAATTCCCATAAAGGCAACCCATCCACCCAAGAGCACAAAAGGAAAATACCAATACTGGAGAAGAGCAATCAACAACGATTCGCTCCAGATCAAATTTCCCATAAGAGATAGAAATAGGCCACCAAGAGCAAAATAACCCAGATGAGTCGCAAACTCAACAAGCATGGTAAACTGTCCATACCACCCATAGAACACTGGATATAGGAGTCTCCCTACAATATAGATGCTTCCAAGAACCGTGGCCAGCATAGTGTTGCAGTATATTCCTGACAACCAGATCAAAAGTAGCGAGGGAATTGCATGTTCCAGACTATTCATCAAAGCCCTTTCTGCCAAGAATCGTGCATCCTCATCTTCTCTATATTTTTGTTTGATCTGGATCTGTGCACCCATGGCTGAAAAAAAACATCCGCACCAGCCCATGGTAACCAGCAAAATCCCACGCATTGCATCCAAAGAAAGTCCATCATCAATGGCCGGACTCGCATGAATTATATCTTGAGAGAACCACAATAAAGCCATCGTATTGACCACCCATCCAAATAACATAGCCAATACAAGCATGCGTGGATCATCTGGAGTATCATTTCCCCAAAAAAATAACTGTTTTGACATGTTCACTTCCAAATAATGGGTCCCGGAGATTGATTGTAATACAGGTTCATCTTCTTCACATATCTTTTGAGATGGATGTATTGGGTACAACTTGATCTATTTGATACATCATCACAAGATAAGAATCAAAATCTCTTTCGTAACGAAATTCTCGGAGATAAAAATATATACCGCATAACCCAAACCGGCACAAAAGACGCAAAAATGATACATTACGTCTATACCTTTGCGTACATACTTCTCAATAGGCAGCCCAAATGGGTCATGACGAATACACGACAGATTTCGATCAAACCATTCGAAAAAAAAAGCAGCCCCCAAAAGAGTCCATACGCTCTTTTCAGGACAGTGACGTTCCCGATATTATGCATGTGCTCGCCAAAGGTGGCATGGCAACCATTTTTGAGGCCAAACAGAATATACCACCTCGCATCGTCGCTATAAAACGCGCAGAACAACTCCACGATACAGATCTGCAGCAGTCTTTATATCATGAAGCCATGATTATGGGTGGATTGGATCATCCGAATATTATCCCCATTCACCAGATTGTAATAGAAGGGAATCGACCTTCGGTGGTCATGAAACGAGTGCAAGGCAAAACATTCAAAGAGTGTATTCATGAAGGATGTTCTGTACTTGATTCCATCAACATCATATTACAAGTGAGCCACGCTGTGGAGTATGCGCACCAAAGAGGCATCATTCATCGTGACATCAAACCCTCTAATATTATGATTGGACATTTCAATGAGGTGTATCTTCTGGATTGGGGGATCGCCATCGATCAACGAAACATCCGACACGCTATGAGCGGATTGGTTGGCTCTCCTAGCTTCATGGCGCCTGAGATGCTCTGTGGAGATCCAGAACAGGTAACCGAGCAAACGGATATTTATCTATTGGGAAGCACACTACACTATGCACTCACAAAGAAGCGAAGACATGAAGCTGAATCATTCGCTGCACTGTTCTCTCTTATCGAAGACTCTCCCCCAATCACATACCCTTCAGAAATACCTGTAGAAGTTGCTTCTCTACTCAATCAAACCTGTCATAAAAATCCAGACGAGCGCCCTGTATCGGTACATAAATTTCGAGAGCAACTCATGGATATTCGCAATCATTGGCAAGCCATTCAACTTGCCATGGAGGGAGAAGAATCCGCTATAAAATGTATACAAACAGAAATACCTGAAGACAAAGAATCCCTATTTCACAAATCACGACAAGACTTTGCGTACGCCCAGCGCATTTGGCCTGAATCTGAGATGGCTACACAAGGACATCAAAAACTTCTTCGTCATATGCTCTCTTGGTATATTGACCAAAAGCATCCTCGAAAAGCACATCAAATCTATATGGAATTGGATATCCAAGACGCAGACATACTCAAAAAAATCACAGAATTGTTCGAAGGAAACACCTTCCTCAATGAAGAGCAATTGCGACTTCTTCGAATCGGACAAGCCTATGACTTTGTGCAAACCAAAGAGACAAGTGCTACGTTTTCTCAATTTATTGGTTTTGGAGCTATTTTTATGGCCTTAAGTGGCAATATCGTTCAGTTCTTCTACCAGATTCCATTGGATAATCAAATATTATGGTTTTCTGCGTTGGCCATGCTGGGTTTGGTTGCCTTCTTGATGTACTCTCGATACGACGCTTGGAAAAATAACCGTTCGATGGAACGCATGTGTACCGCGGCTTTGGGAACACTTATATTCATTTCCTTAAACCGATTTATGGCGATGATGGCCGACATCGATCCAAATCGTATCCTCACTACGGACTGTTTTTCTATTGCTCTTGGCACACTTATGGTATCGCAAATTGTTTCATATGGATATGTCATCCCATGCATATGCGCAGGAATCGGTGCGGTCTCCATCTTTTATCCCACCCTCGCACTCCCTTGCCTTTCTTTGATCACACTCATCGTTCCTTTTGGAATGTGGTGGGCGTGGAAGCAAAGATAAGACTCTATATAAAGGAAAATAAAATAGAATCTGTTGTTCTTGTTTCCAAAAACTCATGTACAATAGCAGTATTGTATTTTTGTTAAGGTTGCTCTATGCTCTTTCTATCCTCTTTTATGCTCAACTCTGCCTTCGCCGCACCTGTCGTTGTTGCCAAAACACTGGGACTCCCCAAAATATCGCAAAGCTATGCACTTTCTGAAGATCTTGTTGCAACACTGCAAAAAGAGTACGATTTTGATATTGCACTTCTCGTAGAGAATCCGTGTGCGGACATCGCCTGCCAGCAAGAAAAAGCGAAAGAATCCAATCCCCTATGGTTGGTGCACGTCGTGATTGCAGCGGATAAAAAAAGTGCGGACATCACGTTATTTGATATGAAGAATCAACGAGCGCGAAACACCAAAACCGTAAAAGGAGAATCATGGGAAGAGGTTCGCGCCAAACTCCCCACATCACTGGTTAAGTTGAGCAAGCGACGGTTTTCCAAAATCACATCTGATACAGAAGTTTCTTTGCCTCCAAATACAGAAGGGGAGACGAAAAGCGAAGAATCTCCAAACATAGAGGGGACTGAAAACACAGCCGAAGAAACAGCCCCTCCTCCAAAAGTCTCCCTCCTCTCGCCAGAGAGCAAACCATTTGAGGGTTTGCGAGCGCGGGCCATTGGTGCACTTGGGATGTACCAATACAATCAAAGCGCAAAGGAAGCCACAGAATACATTTCACCCGATGTAGCATTACAAACGATTCTTCCCGATGTGAGAGTTGCGGCAGAATATTGGTTATCCAACAATCAAATCGGTTTTATGGCTGAAGCAGGCATTGCTCCATTTGGATACAAAGTTGGCGATGACAGCAGCATCAAATCCATATCTAATATCCGTGCTGGGATTGCCTATCACGACCCGATCAATGAAAACATGACGGTGGAAATAGGCCTAGCCTATCATAGTACAAATGGACTTGGATTTCGGTTTGCCAATGATCGCACCAATGTCGATGCACTCACACAATCCATCATGGGCGGTGCAATATCAGTGGGAATCGTCACCCGAATGGCAGACATGGACATCCGCGCCGATATCAGTGAGACATTTACTCCATCTCCAAATCAGACACGAATTCGTGTATATGGAGAGAAACCAATCTCCTCTCTCTCTGGAAATATGATGCTAACCGCACATGGCGGGCTACAGCTCACAATGCGGCACTTTGGTTTTGAAGTACAAACCGAGACTGGAAGCGTCTTTGACCTCCAAGCCGGCCTATTTGGTGGTGCTGGGGTATCTTTTTAGTTACAGCTGCTGTTCTCTGTTCCGGGTGTACCCAGATCGGTCGTACCAGATATGGTCTCAGTTGACGGACACCAATTGCTTACATCATCATTGTCATTGGCATTGATGAATGCAGGATCAAGCTGAATGGACACACCCACATCTACCCATGAACTGATGTAGGTAAGCATATCAAATGTGGTGCTGCTATTGTCGATGTCGACAAAAGACAATGTGAGGTCGTCTCCAGAGTTATTAAGTGAGAAGCTGGTTCCCCCCAAGTATCCGCGCGGCGTTCCATAACAGCTTTCCTCTCCAACGGAAAGCCATGCATTCTCTCCGGGATTGAGAACAATATGATTCTTGACCAACACAGTATTGCTCGCATCAGACAGACTCATTCCTCGAAGATCTAGGCTATCACTGCTCGTTGAGGTATACTGGACTTCGATGTATTCTCCATCTCCATCCGAGCATGCTCCATCATTGTGTGGATTGGCCATAAACTCAGTGATGGTCAGTTCACCAGCTTGCGCTTCCCAAATGCATCGTTGTCCGGAGCATGTTCGGTTCCAGCCGTATACATCGGAATCTGCACGAGGAACGATTTTATAGTTTCCACGGCTAAAGTGTAATATCCCTTGAATCACATCAAAGGAATCACCAACGTTCACAAGTCCGGGGCGATAATCAAACAGATCATCAACCATAACATTGTCTATTTTCCATTCTCCATCATCATTGAGGTCATGCGTCACAACGCCATTCTCTACACGAACAAGAACCCCTTCATAGGCTTCTGCAGTCTCTGGAACGGTTAAAAGGCTGGAGTCAACAATCGTGATGGGAATATCGGTTGCAGTCTCTCCTGTTTTGGATATCAAAGAAGGATCAAGCAATTTTAACTCGGTCATGGTCTCATAATTGTTGAGGACCACTTCTTGCCCATTATCGGCACAATCGGGGTCATTTTCATCGATGAGATCATCTTCGTCATTATCGAGACCATCTTCACAGGTATCGGGGTATTCCCACACTTCTCCTGTGACATTGATGATGTCACCTTGCTCAATATTGAGTGTGATGGCAGAATCGAAGTAGTAATACACAAACATGCCCGAGTGTGGTCCACCAGTTGCGTTGGTGATGTAAAAGCCGTATCCGTTGGATGGAGAAGACACGACAACATTTTCAAGTGCCACTTCTGTACCCACAGGAATCAATCCTTGCTGAATATCTTCGATGCCAACATTCATTGGGTCGGTGGGAACCGTGTTGTCGGTATCTTCAGGTTGTGACTCAGGCTCGGGCTGCGTTTCTGGCTCAGGCTGCGTTTCTGGCTCGGAAGTCTCTCCAGTATCTACTGTACCTGTATCTTCGACGACCTCTTTTGTTTCTATACCCGTATCTTCTACGGTCTTGTCTGCACATGCAAACAACAATGCGATTAACTGCATACCTTTACCTCAATATCAAAATATCTTTTCTGTGAATCGTCTTCATCTATTGCATATGGGTACGATGATCGCTTTCTGTGAATCAAACGTCACATAGTTGTATCGAAGACGATCACAAGATCACCAAAAACAAACGTCAATCCTGTTTTTTTACAATTTAAGGATTGGATCGTTGTACTCGAATCAGCGAATGTAGACCGTATATCTCCAACCGCTGCTGGTCATGTCGCTTGTATTTCCTGCATTGCAACACGCGTTCAGATCGTACCAATTCCCCCAGTTTCCATAGCTGGAAGCATTCAGATCATAGCCCCAGGTAATGATCTGTCCAGAAAACCCCATACCGACATGTGGATAGTTGGGATCGCTTCCTGTTCTTAGCGCCCTGGTATTACCCGAAGGCTGAATCAAAAAGGAACCAATATCGACATAGGCACCACAGTACCCGTCGATATAGCATGTTCCCACAAGGTTGCTGGAAGCAGTTTGCATTCCATACTGGCTCACATCACTGGTATCGGATGATGCCCATCCGTAGACCACTTCGCTGTATGCGCTCAGATCGAGGTTGCTGGTAAAAATCGACGATGAGGTATCATCGGGATGCACCGCTTCACTCATATCATCATTTTGAATGATGCGGTTGTGGAAGTCTGCTGCCGCAGACAACGCATTGGAGCTGTGCATGTAATTGAAGACCGCAAGCCACCCTCCGTCTTCAAAATCCATCTCACAATATGCCTCAAGCGCTGCGCCCGAATCATCGGTGATGTAATACACACCGTCGACTGCACTTGGATTTTCGGCCAAGATCTCGGCACAGCTATCGGCGAAACACAATGCCTCGGTTCCAATCACGTCGCCCTCATCGATTTGACCATCACAATTATTATCGATGCCGTCACACACCTCTACACCGGTCGAGAAAGCCAGTGGCTCAGCATCATCACAATCATCGCTATTGGACACATAGTCCGTGGGCTGCGTACATGCTTCGAGGTTCACATCGATATCTCCCTCACCATCTCCATCGTCATCGAGGTACCATACGGGGATATCACCCACGTCTTCGTCGATGCTTCCATCACAATCGTTGTCAATCTCATCACAAACTTCTGTTGCCATTGGATACGCACTGGATTCGGTATCATCACAGTCGGTGTCATCGGCAACATAACCACTGGGTTGAACGCACGAGGTCGTGGTGTATAATGATGAACCATAGTTATCGACATCGGCATCGGCATACCAAATGGTCTCTGGGGATACGAGATCGCTGCTGTCATCACAGTCATCGGAATTCAGCACATGACCACTGGGCTGACTACAGGCCTGCTCCATATTGGCTGCATCACCGTATCCATCTGTATCGGAATCAAGGTACCAGGTTTGTGCATCGGATGATGTGGCATCGTCGGTTTGCCCATCGCAGTTGTCATCTTCTCCGTTGCACACCTCAATGGCGCTTGGATTGATGTCGTTGTCGTTGTCATCGCAATCGGTGTTGTCTGCCAAATACTCGCTCGGCTGCGCACAGCTTGCGACGGTCTCTTCCGGGTTACCATATCCGTCTGCATCCCCATCGTAGTACCACGTGGGTGCACCAGTTGCGCCATCTTCATCGATGGTTCCGTCACAGTTGTCATCGTACCCGTTGCACACTTCTGTCGCATCGGGTGAAAAGATGCTGTTGGAATCATCGCAATCATCACTGTTGGCCACATAGTTTGTGGGCTGCGTACAAAAAACTGCGGTGGTGTCGGCATCTCCATACTCGTCCCCGTCAAAATCTGCGTACCAGATCAAACCACCAATCGCCCCTTCTTCATCGACAGTTCCATCACAATCGTTGTCTTGCTCATCGCAGGTTTCATCTGCATCGGGATGAATCTGGGAATCGATATCGTTGCAATCTTCTTGATTGTCGACGTATCCTTCGGGTGTACTGCATGCAAGCGATGTTGTGGCGGGATCTCCAAACCCATCTTGATCTTGATCGTTGTAGAAGGTGCTCTGTACCCCCTCGTCGGTTTCGCCATTACAATTATCATCGATTTCATTGCACAGCTCGTTGGCGACGGGTGAAATGGCCGGATCTTGATCATCACAATCTCCCGCGACCGTGGTTACGCCAAGCTCAGGTGCACAACCCGACACAATCTCATTTTCATTTCCAAATCCGTCACCGTCTTCATCAAGGTAAAAATCCAGATCCAAATCTTCATCGATGTCATCGTCACAATCATTGTCGAGCCCATCACACAGCTCTTCTGCTCCAGGATAGGAAGCTGCCGAAGAATCATTGCAGTCGGTTCCGGTATCCACGAACCCATCGGGTGCAGAACATGCAGAAATGGTGAGATCCGCATTTCCGTATCCATCCTCATCGGAGTCTGCATAAAACTCTTGCTCTACCTCTTCATCAATGTTTCCATCGCAGTTGTTGTCGAGCCCGTCGCAGATTTCCATGGCTTCTGGGTTGACCTGAATGTCTCCATCATCACAGTCCACATCTTCGGTAAAGCCATCACCATCCAAGTCTTCATTGATCTCTTGTACAGGTTCAGTCACCTTTTCGCCGGAATCACAGCCTATCAACAGTCCCAATAATGTCATTACACGCATATCTTTCTCCTTGTACAATCCACGTATTTCTTATCTTTTGTGTATCGCAAAAAGAAGATCTGTTCAATCTTTATAGTCCACGTCTCCACTCGGGACGAAGTGGGATGTCACCTCCAAGCGCCATACCAATCACCTGCAGCATCTGATCTTTGTCTTGTGGCAGTGTTCCCGCAATCGGAAGATAATTCGATGCGTGGTTGGTACGAAAAATAGATCGGGTTGGCTGTGCATGCTTGATGAATGTGTGCAGCTCTTGGAGCAGCGCCTTTTTTTCAGGAAGCACAAACTTTCCTCGTTGGGCCATCTTGTACATGGGTGTTTCAGGTACAATGGTCAGCGTGAGCGCGGATAGAAAGTGTGGGTTCATCGCACTGGCAAGCTGCGCGGACGCAAAGGCATGCTCTTGTGAGCGTTTCTTACCGCCTGCCCCGAGCAAGAAAATGACAC